>NZ_JAKRNC010000003.1:0-248556 GCF_022347345.1 Corynebacterium sp. ACRPJ | reverse complement strand
GTTTTAAGATGAGGTTTCGTTAAGGTCCCCTAAAGACGATAGGGTAGATAGGCCAGACCTGGAAGCACTGTAAGGTGTGAAGGCTACTGGTACTAATTGACCACAACAAACACCAACACACTACGTGTATAGGCAAAACAACAAGATGAAGAAACAGTCACTGTCGTGACCGCGTCCACTATGCAGTATCTGACACAACACCCGAAAGCACACCTAAGGGCCTGAATGCTTCGTATGTTTGTCGGTGGTCAATAGCTGCAGGGAAACGCCCGGTCCCATTCCGAACCCGGAAGCTAAGCCTGCACACGCTGATGGTACTGCAACCGGGAGGTTGTGGGAGAGTAAGTCACCGCCGACACCAAACAACACAAACACAACTCAATACAACAAAGAAGAGGACGGCACACCACCGCCCTCTTCTTTCGTCGTTTTGCTAGTCTCAACAGCATGGACCAAAGGTAGATTTCTACTGTGGTGGAACAAGTAGAGCAGGGAATTCAAGGCTTAAAGGACGTCGATAAGCTTCTGGCCTATTTAGACAGCTTGCATCCGGATGAACTGGGTGGTGTGGAGTTCCTCGTTGATCGCATGTTTGAAGAGGAGCGTAACCAAATATGGGATCTGACGGAATCTCTCAAGGAGTTCCTCGCGGATTTAAAGGAATGCCAGAAGTAAGGCAGACGCTTGCCGAAGCAACAATTAACTTTGTAAAGCCCACCGGACTGGATCCGGCTGATTGTTTCCCATGTTTGGGGCCTGGTTCCGATGCTAAAGAGCTGAGGAAGCCTTCAGTAGCTCTTTAGTAGCGCGTAGCCCTTGATTTTCACGGCGTAGCCCCGCGTCTTGTGCTAGATCGCTGGATGTTGTTGGAGCTCGAGTTCGGTTAGGCAGTGTCCCTGAGGTTCCTTTTTTCGCTGCTTTCCATTCAATGTATCTCTGACATTGATGGTTAGCGGATCGGTGTAACGGAATTGGTGCTATTAGTGCCAGCTTGCGCTGTGTGGCCTGCCTCTCGTGCTTAAGACCTTGGCGCTTTGGTCGTGTCCGGGAGAAATGGGTTTGCCCGGTCCCTGGGCTTCAGCGTCTAATTGCTTAACAAGGTAAGACTCACGCTGCACCTGACAGGCACGATCTAAATTCCGGCTTTGTTCCTAGGGGTTGTAGAATAGTGCCGATATATCTGTGCTAGTTCCAACCAAGAAAGGGTAGGGCTGAATGTCGGAGCGCAATCACAACGGGCGAGGTGGACGTGACCGTAAGCCACGCAATAACAAAGGCCGTGATTTTAAGGGTGACTCTCGCAAGAAGAAGTCTTTTTCGCCGCAGCGCTCCGGTTACCGTGAGGAACGTATCAATCGTCGCATGAGTGATCCAGACATCCCGGCAGAGGTGGATGTCAACGATTTGGATCCTATGGTTCTGCAGGACCTAAAATCGCTCTCGAAGGAGAACTCCGAGGCCGTCGCCAAGCATATGATCATGGCTGCGACCTGGATGGAAGACGATCCCAAGCTTGCCTTGCGCCATGCACGTGCTGCTAAAGACCGTGCCGGCCGCGTGGCTATTGCCCGAGAGGTCAATGGTATTGCCGCATACCGTGCAGGCGAGTGGAAGGAAGCGCTGGCTGAACTGCGTGCTTCCCGGCGTATTTCCGGCGGGCCTGGGCTGCTGGCCGTAATGGCTGACTGTGAGCGCGGCTTGGGACGCCCAGAAAAAGCGCTCGAGCTTGGACGCGCGGATGACGCGGCCGACCTAGATGATGAATCTAAAATCGAGCTAGCGATTGTTTTAGCCGGAGCCCGCTTAGATATGGGCCAAGCCGAGTCAGCCGTTGTAACTATCCAGCGCGCTCATCCTGATCGAGATGCACGCGGGATAAGCGCATGCCGCCTAGCATATGCCTACGCCAACGCACTGCTGGAAGTTGGCCGGAAAGACGAGGCCAAGGATTGGTTTGAACACGCAGTGTCGATTGATGAGGGCCTCTGGACCGATGCAGCGGAGCGCTTAGAGGAGTGTAAGTAGTGACGGTTCTAAACAAACACGATGCTCTTCTGCTCGATCTAGATGGCACCGTGTGGGAAGGCGGCCGCCCACTTTCTAACGTGGTGGACGTCATCAATACCTGTGGTGTGCCGGCGGTGTACGTGACGAACAATGCTTCACGCAGCCCAGAAGCAGTGTCGAAGATGCTGGCAGACATCGGGCTCGAGGCGACCACGCAGCAGATTGTTACCTCTGCCCAAGCAGTCCTTCAATTAGTGGCGGATGAGGTGCCAGCCACCTCGAAACTCCTCATTATTGGTGCTGATTCCTTCCGTGATTTGGCCCGCGAGATGGGCTTTGAGGTGGTCCCCAGCGCTGATGACAAGCCTGCCGCTGTTGTGCAGGGTTTTGACCGTTCTGTTGGCTGGGAGCAATTGACTGAAGGGGCTCTGGCCATCCGCCAGGGAGCGAAGTTTTTCGCATCGAACCTAGATACTTCTCTGCCTATCGAGAGGGGATTTGCCGTGGGCAATGGTTCCCTCGTGGCCGCCATCCAGTCCGCCACCGGGGTAGAGCCGGTGTCTGCAGGAAAGCCCGAGCCAGCCATGTTTACTTTTGCGGCGAAGCAAATTGGTGCGAAAAAACCGCTTGCAGTAGGCGACCGTTTGGATACCGATATCGCCGGTGGTAATTCCGCTGCCATGAATACCTTCCATGTGCTTACCGGTGTTTCTGGGGAACTAGAACTTATTGAGGCACCTGTGGAGGCGCGCCCCAACTTTATTGGTGCAGGTATGCATGAACTGGCTTTGCCGGTCTCTGTTGCCCGACCTGGAGCACAGGGTGGATTTACTGCTCGGTGTGATGGACATGATCTTCTGCTGGAAGGCGGCGACGAGAAGTCCACGTCAGTGCAGGCATTAAGAACTGTGTTGGAGGTGGCGTGGGCCATGCCGTCTCCTCCGCGCTATATTCAACCGCGAAGCGAGCGCGCGGAAAAGGTTGTTGCGCAATGGCGGTAAAGCCGCATGATTTTCGCGCCGTAAAGGAGCCGGCGGAGATCGATGCTGACGTAGCAAAGATTTTAGGAGAAAACGCAGCGGATTTGGCCGCTGAGGTGGAACAGCTGGACCGCGCCCACAATGTGTTGCGCGATGCTTTGCAGGAGAATTAATGCCCCCACAACGTCGTAGGCTAGACGCGGAGCTGGTGCGCCGGAAGATTGCGCGCTCTCGTGAGCAGGCCCGGGAAATGATCAAGTCCGGCCGTGTCACGGTCGGTGGTTTCAAGGCACAAAAGCCGGCGTCGATAGTAGAACCAGAGGTCTCCATCAAGGTGGAGGAGTCCGAGGAAGATAAGTGGGCCTCCCGCGGTGCGCACAAGCTTTTGGGAGCCTTAGCGGCGTTTGACGTCGATATGAATGGTCGCATTCTTGATGCCGGCGCGTCTACCGGTGGCTTTACTGATGTGTGCTTAGAATACGGCGCGCAGGAAGTTCTTTCTGTGGATGTCGGCTACGGACAGCTGCTCTGGCGCCTCCAAAACGACGATCGAGTAAAAGTTCTCGACCGTACCAATATCCGGAATCTGACGCTCGAGCTTACCGACGGCCCTTGTGACGGCATGGTTGGAGATCTGTCCTTTATCTCCCTCCGGCTCGTATTGCCAGCCATTGTGGAATGCCTAAAGGATGGTGCCTGGTTATTGCCCATGGTGAAGCCGCAGTTCGAGGTGGGCAAGGACCGCCTTGGCAGCGGTGGTGTCGTTCGTTCACCGGAATTGCGCAAGGAAGTAACCAAGGAGGTCGCTCAGTTTGCCCTGTCGCTCGGGTTGAGCATGCACGGTGCTGTAGCGTCCCCGCTGCCTGGGCCAAGTGGCAACGTGGAGTATTTCCTGTGGCTGAAAAAGGACGGCGCGCCCACGGATCTGGCTAGAGTAGAAGAAATGATTGACCGTGCAGTCGAGGAAGGCCCGCAATGACCCGTGAGATCCTGTTGGTGCCTCATGCCAACCGCGAGCAGAACCTGCAGGCAACGTCGCGAGCAGCGGAGCTGCTACAAGATGCCGGGATTACTGTTCGAGTGTGTGCGGACGAGAAGGTCTTGCCTGGGCTAAAGCACGTCCCCCACACCGAAGACGCGGCTTCGGGGTGCGAATTAGTCCTGGTGCTCGGTGGAGACGGAACCTTCCTCCGTGCAGCGGATATGGCACGTTCTGTGGATATTCCGGTGCTAGGAATCAACCTCGGGCATGTGGGATTTCTGGCTGAGTGGGAAGTCGAATCCCTAGATCAGGCCTTAGTGCGGGTCATAGACAAAAGGTACCGCATTGAGGATCGACTCACCATCGATGTCACCATCTTTGACGAGGAAGGAACCCTTCTCAATCGCAGCTGGGCTCTGAATGAGGCTTCGGTAGAAAACCAAAATCGCTCTGGAGTATTGGACGCAATTTTGGAAATTGACCGCAGGCCGGTGTCTTCCTTCGGTTGTGATGGGGTGCTCATCTCCACGCCTACTGGGTCGACCGCCTATGCGTTTTCGGCTGGCGGGCCGGTGCTGTGGCCCTCGCTCGACGCGATTTTGGTAGTACCGAATAATGCGCACGCTTTGTTTACTAAGCCCCTAGTCGTCTCGCCCAATTCTTTAGTAGCCGTTGAATCAACCATGCGTACAACTCCGGCGACCGTGATTTTGGATGGTTTCCGTGAGCTCGCCATGCCTCCAGGAGCTCGCGTGGAGGTAGTGCGAGGCGCGCGTCCGGTGCGATGGGTACGCTTGGATGACCAACCTTTTACTGACCGTTTAGTCTCGAAGCTGCGCCTGCCCGTAGAAGGGTGGCGCGGGCCGAAGGAGAAGTAGTGCTCGTCGATATTTCCATTAATGACCTGGGTGTTATTAGCCAGAGCTCCGCGGAGCTCTCTACTGGTCTAACCGTGCTTACTGGTGAGACTGGCGCGGGCAAGACCATGGTGGTTACTGGATTGCGGCTTTTAGCAGGTGGACGCGCGGATGCCTCCCGGGTGCGGGATGGGGCGAAGAAAGCAGCAGTAGAGGGGCATTTTTCCTCGGGGAAAGATTCTATCCGCGAGTTGGTCGAATCAGTAGGTGGGGAGCCCGATGAAAATGGAGAATACATCGTCTCCCGGACGGTTTCTGCCGCGGGCAGGTCGAGGGCCTATTTGGGTGGTCGGGCGGTGCCTGCGGCAACCCTAGGCGAATTTGCGCGCGAACTTATTACGGTCCACGGGCAAAATGATCAGCTGCGTTTGCTTGCTCCCGAGGAACAATTGGGTGCAGTAGACCGTGCGGATCCTACGTTGGCCGAGGTACGCCGTCGCTATACCGAGGCTTTTAAAGAATGGCGCCGCTTAGCCAAGGACTATAAGCGGCGTACAGAGCAGCGCCGCGAACTCGCACAGGAGGTTGATCGCCTGCAGTTCGCGGTGGATGAGATCGACGGCGTTGCGCCGGAGCCGGGTGAGGATGAGGAGCTGGTGCAGCTGGTTCGCAAGCTGCAAGACGTCGATGGTCTTCGCGAATCCGCGGAAGTTGCACTGGCTTCTATCGACGGCACCGAGGAACTGGAAGAGGCCGCCTCGGCGTTGCTGGGCCGAGCTGTTTCGGCATTGGCGGGGACTACCGACAAGGAATTGGCCGCCTTGGGCGAACGGCTCGGCGAGATCTCGTCGCAACTGGGCGATATCTCCAGCGAGCTCGGTGGGTATCTAGCCGGGCTGCCGGCGGACCCACACCTGTTGGAAAAGTCCCTCCAGCGGCAGCAGGAATTGCGCACGTTGACTAGGAAGTACGCCGGGGATATTGATGGCGTGCTCGCTTGGCGCAATGAGGCAGCGGCAAAACTGGAGTCCATGGATACCTCCACAGAAGCCCTGGAGGAGCTAAAAAAGCAGGTTAAAGAAGCTGAATCGGTGATGATTGAGCGGGCAGGGGAGCTGACAAAGGGGCGTCGGAAAGCGGCGAAGGCTCTGGGCGAGCAGGTAACGCAGGAGCTCCACGGCTTGGCCATGCCGAATTCGACGCTGACGGTCGAGCTTACGCAGGCGAAATATTCTAAGTCCGGCGCAGACGCGGCTGAGCTGCAGTTGAATGGTAAGCCGATCGCCTCTGCTGCCTCGGGCGGCGAGCTTTCCCGTGTCATGCTGGCCTTGGAGGTCGTGCTGGCAGACGAGGACGGCGCCACCTTGGTCTTCGATGAGGTCGATGCCGGCGTGGGCGGCCGTGCAGCGGTAGAGATTGGTCGCCGCCTAGCGCGCTTGGCGGTGCATAACCAAGTGATTGTGGTGACGCACTTGCCGCAGGTGGCCGCGTATGCTGATGCGCACCTGCATGTATCGAAGGAGAAATTTACCTCTGGCGTGGCCGAGCTGTCACAGGAGGAGCGCGTGGAGGAACTGGCTCGCATGCTGGCGGGGTTGGACGATACCGAGACCGGCCGCGCGCACGCGCAGGAGCTTTTTGACCGCGCACAGGAAGAAGCTTCCGCGCGCCTCACCCACTCGAAACTATAAACACGCCACAATAGGGCCCATGGCTCTGTTTTCCCGTAACCCCGAGCAGCCTGGTGCACTGCGCGATTGCACTCCAGGCGCTAAGGGGATGAAAAAGTTTAGTGAAGGCGACGTCGCCGTAATTGATGCGGCCAATATCTCTCGCCACGAGGCTCAGACCCTCGTAGACCTAAAGCCCTCCGCCGTCATTAACGTGGCGGAATTTTCTACCGGCACGGTCCCCAATTATGGCCCGCACATGTTGCTTGACGCCGACATTACTCTCCTTGAAGGCGTTGGGCAGTCCTTTGTTTCTGAGTTCAAAGAGGGCAAAAAGGCTCGCATCGGGGAGGACGGTACCGTCTTTAGCGGCGATAGGGCGCTCGGTACCGGCCGCGTGGTAACTCGTGAGCGAGCAGAAGAGAACTTCACCGCGGCGCAGGGCGGGCTGATTGACCATATGGAATCCTTCTTTGGCAATTCCATTGATTTCATTAACTCGGAAGGCCCGCTGCTTATCGACGGCCTCGGCGTCCCCGCCTCCGGCTCCGAAATCGCCGGCCGCAAGGTTGTCCTCTTTTCGCCTACCGATAGGCACCGCGAACAGCTCAAGCAGCTACGCAACTTTATTCGCGAGTATGAGCCGCTGCTGATTGCTGTGGGAGCAGCGGCAGATTCGTTGCTGGCCCAAGGGTATAAGCCAGATTTCATTATTGGGGATCCCAATAGCGTGAGCGATGAAGCTCTGCGTTGCGGCGCCCGCGTAATCGTTCCTGCGGACCCAGAAGGGGAGGTAGAAGGCCTCGACCGCATCCAGGACCTTGGCATTGGTGCGATGACCTTCCCCGCGGCAACGCATTCAGGTACCGACCTGGGCCTGCTCTTTGCGGACTACCACGGCGCCGATCTTATTGTGCAGGCCGGCGGCGGGGTAGACCTCGATGATATCTTTGCGGACCGCACCAACCCCTCGGCCGTGCTGTCCCGCCTTAAGGCCGGTACCAAGGTGGTTGACGCCGATGCGGTAATCAATCTCTACAGTGCGCCTTCCTCCAACCTCGGCTGGCTGTGGGCAGTGCTGGGCATCTTGGTTGCCATTGCGGCGGTCATCCTCATCGTCGGCTTCGGCGGCAGCCAGGACTTTGCTAGCAACCTTAGCGAAACCTGGTCCAGCCTCTTTGGGGGCGCATAGGGCATGGCAAAGACTGAGCTTGTAGCAGGCTTGGGCTTCGGCGCCGCGGTTGGCGTAGCCTTAGGCGCTCTAGTGATTGCGCCGAACTTGACCACCAGCATGGCAGACGACGATCCGATCCGCGAGGAGCACCGCAAGGTGGTCCAAGACAATAAGATTCTGCAGACCCAAAATGACGCCAGCGACAAGATCGTGGCCGATTCTGGAGCGGAAATGGTTGATGGAGCCTTGTCGCAGCGCCCAGTGCTCATTGTGACCACCGATGACGCCAATGGCGGCGACGTGGACGCTATCCGGAAGCTCTTGAAGTCTTCCGATGCCACCGAGGCCGGCGAGATTAAGCTGACCAAGGACTTCTTGCGCCCCGAAACTAAGGACAGGCTGCTTCCCATCTTGAAAGATACTGCGCCCAAGAAGGCAGATATCAAGGACTTGGATTCGGCCGGAGCCCTTGGTGGTGAGGTGCTAGGCACTGCGCTGTCTATGGATCCTGAGAGCACGAAGCCTTTGGCTTCAGTGGAAGAGCGTGCAGACGTGCTCCATAAGCTGCGCGACGAGGGTTTCATTGATTACGAAGATGGAACCATCGTTCCTGCCCAGGCCATTATCGTGGTCTCTGGCAATGGCCTGCGTGGTTACCCGTCCAGCGCGCTGGCAGAATTTGCCACCGGGTTGGATGATGTCAATGGGTCCGTGGTGTTGAGTGGGCGCACCAAGCAGACTCAAGATGATAAGGCGCTAGCCCAGGTGCGGGATCAGGACGCGGAGCTGTCTACGGTCGATAGCACCGAACGGGCAGTGGAGCGCATTGCGGTCATTCTGGCCACCCAGGAACAACTTGATGGTGGCCAGGGCGACTATGGCGCCACCGAAACTGCTGACTCCGCCTTGCCGGGAAAGGAATAGCCCATGGCGCATGATTTCAAGGTGCTTGATTCGCAGCTGCTTGTCGAAGCCCCCATTCTTGCCCTCCGCCGCGACGAGGTAGTCATGCCCGGCGGCGTTTCTGCCTCCCGGGAAGTAGTCGAGCACCTAGGTGCTGTGGCCGTTGTGGCAGTGGACTCAGACGAGCGTATTGCGATGGTGTATCAGTACCGCCACAGCGTGGGAAAGCGCTTGTGGGAACTGCCGGCGGGATTGCTCGACGTACGCGGTGAGGATGAGCTGACCGGCGCCCAGCGTGAACTGCAGGAGGAGGCCGGCCTGAGCGCACAGACGTGGTCCGTGCTGACGGACCTTGTGACCTCGCCGGGTTTCTGCGAAGAAGCGGTTCGCGTATTCCTTGCCTCGGAGCTTTCCGACGTCCCCCGGATGGAGGCTACCGGTGACGAAGAAGCCGATATGGAAGTCGCCTGGGTGGGCCTCGACGAGGCCGTCGACAAGGTGCTGCGCGGTGACATCGTCAATTCCATTGCCTGCAGCGGTATCTTGGCCGCCTACGCTGTGCTGCGCGGCGGCAAGCAGACCCGCAGCGTGGAGGAGCCGTTCGAACTTCGACCTACCTCAATGAGCTCCCGCCGCACGGGTGCGGACCTAAAGCAGCTGTGAGTGCGCTCGAAAACATAGCGCAGACGTGGCTTAATCATCTAGCAGTCGAGCGCGGCGTGTCCGCCAATACCTTGAGCAACTATCGCCGCGATGTCCGCCGCTACCTTGCGTGGCTGGGGGATAACGGGGTAGAGGATCTGCGGTCGGTGACGCGACCGATGGTGGAGGCTTATCTTAAAGACCTGCGCTCACACATGGCTGTGTCCTCAGCCAACCGAGCGCTCATCGTTGCTCGCGGACTGCATAAATTTGCCGTGTCAGAAGGCGTAGTGGACGTCGATGTTGCGGTTGAGGTAACCCCTCCGTCAACCGGGCAGCATTTGCCGGAGACATTATCGGTAGATGAGGTCACCGCCCTCATTGAAGCGACTCCTACTGAGACCCCGGTAGATGTGCGCGACCGCGCCCTGCTGGAGATGCTCTATGGCACCGGCGCGCGAATCTCAGAAATTATCTCCCTAAACGTTGATGACGTGTCCTCCGCGCAGGAAATAATACGCTTGCGGGGCAAGGGAGACAAAGAACGAATTGTGCCAGTGGGCTCGCATGCCCGCCAGGCCCTCGACGCCTACCTGGTGCGGGCGCGACCGGCGCTGAGCAAAGGTAAGACGCCGGCGCTGTTTCTCAACACCCGCGGCGGGGCTTTATCTCGTCAAAGTGCGTGGACTGTGTTGAAGACTGCAGCGCAGCGGACGCAACTGGGAAAGTCCATATCGCCGCACACCCTGCGGCATTCTTTTGCGACGCACCTGCTTGAAGGCGGCGCAGATGTGCGCACCGTGCAAGAATTACTGGGACATTCCTCGGTGACGACAACGCAAATATATACTCACGTCACTGCCGATTCCTTGCGCGAGGTCTGGCGCACTGCGCACCCCCGTGCCTAAGAAAGGACCTATATGTTTTCAACTCGTGTAGCTGGTGCGGTGCTATCTACCGCATTGATTTTCCCAGCGGTGGCACACGCCCAGCTGCCTCCGGAAGTAGAGGCTGCCATTGCCGCTCCCATTTCGGTTCCTGCCGGCCAGACCACGACTGTAAGCCTGCCCGTGCCGGCCGAAGCCAACTACTCCGGCGATGGGTGGAACGTGTCTGCCTCAGGTACCTCCGCTACCATCACCGCCCCGGCAGATGGCGGCCAAATCTCGGTTCCTGTCTCCGCCCAAGGCATGAATGCAACCCTGACGCTGGTAGCCGATGGGTCGGTCGCACAGGAGGACATTCAGGAAGAAATTGACGGCGCGGAAGGCGGCCCGAACCCAGCGCCAGCGCCGGATCCGGGCTCTGATAAGCCGGCTCAAGGCGACAAGGCGCCAGCCGGAAACGATGCCGAGGGCGGAGATGACAGGCCCGTGCCGGCGAAAGAAGATAGCAACTTGCCTGTTGTTCCAGGCAAAAAGCCGGAGCGCAAGCCTGCTGGGGAAGCCAACCTTGACGGTGCGGAATACGTAAACCTCGAATCCAAAATCGAAGGCAATACTATTACCGCAAAGATGGGCCTCAAGCAGGCCTATGACCTCTACCAGCAGTTCAAGGACACGCAAGAAAATGACGTCACGCTGCGCTACCTCGATGGCGAGGGCAATATTATCCAAGGCGTAGAGCGTGACGTGGACGCCTCTTCTCGAACCCTCACGCTGACCTATCCGGAGGGCGAGGCGCCTGATAATCCCTTTATTATGCAGTTGCTACGCAATGACGGTTCTGGGGCCGCACTCATCGTCACGCTGCAGGACCCTAACTATCAATCCGCCGCGGAAAACCTCGATGAGCGCCAGCAAAAGGACCCCGAAGAAGACGGCGGCTCACATTTGGGCTGGATTATTGGAGGGGCAGCCGCGGCGGTACTCATCGCACTCATAGCTTTGGTGGCAATTCTCAAACGCCGTTCTAGTCAACGCTAAACGCTTGATATAGGCTAAGTCTCGGTACTTTTAACCTGTAACGGGTACGCTTTAATGACAACGTTGTAATCAACCCTAAGCCAAGTGTCATGGTCCGGAACTTGGCGTCAAGGAAGCAGGTGTGACTGTGAGCGAAGAGGGTCTATTTTCTGCCTCTGACGTAGAGGTGGGGCTGACCGGTCGTCCTATCCGTGAGCTACCGGAACCCGCACCCTTGGAAAAGCATGGGCCGGCCACCATCATTTCGATGTGTAACCAAAAGGGTGGCGTAGGCAAAACCACCTCAACCATCAATATGGGCGCCTGCTTGGCCGAGTATGGCCGTAAAGTCCTCTTGGTTGACCTTGACCCCCAGGGCGCGCTTTCGGCGGGGCTTGGGCTCACGCATGACGATATCGAGGACACCATCTATGACGTGATGCTCGATAGCCACACCTCTATTCATTCGGCTATCCAGCACACCGGGGTATCGGGCTTGGATCTGGTGCCGGCGAATATCGACCTTTCCGCCGCGGAAATTCAGATGGTCAATGAGGTCGGTCGCGAGCACACCCTTGCCCGCGCCCTGCGTCCGGTGCGCCGCGATTATGATTTCATCATTATTGACTGCCAGCCCTCCTTGGGCCTGCTTACCGTCAATGCCCTTGCTTGCTCACAGGGTGTGATCATCCCTATGGAGTGCGAGTTCTTCTCCCTGCGCGGTTTGGCGCTGTTGACCGATACCGTGGAAAAGGTTTCTGATCGCATTAACTTTGACCTTGAGGTCATGGGAATCCTAGTGACCATGTTTGATCGCCGGACCAAGCACGCCCGGGAAGTTATGTCCCGGGTGGTGGATTACTTTGGCGATAAGGTCTTTGACACAGTCATTACCCGGACCGTTCGGTTCCCAGAGACTTCGGTGGCCGGCGAGCCGATTACTACCTGGGCGCCAAGCTCCCCGGCCACACAGCAGTATCGGGACCTGGCCAAAGAGGTCATTGAGCGCTCGACCGTTTAAGGTATCGTGACCCAGCCGGAGATTACGGGCTTTCGCATTGCACTGCGGAATTTTGAGGGCCCTTTTGACCTGCTTTTGCAGCTTATTCAGTCCAAGAAGATGGACGTGACTGACGTTGCGCTGTCAGAAGTAACGGACGAATTCGTGGCGTATACGCGCCAGCTGGGAGAGTCCGCTGATCTGGATGAGACCACTGATTTTTTATTGGTGGCAGCTACGCTCTTGGATTTGAAGGCGGCGCGGCTTTTGCCGCGCGGTGATGTCGACGATATTGAAGACTTGGAACTGCTGGAGTCGCGCGACCTCCTTTTTGCCCGCCTGTTGCAGTACAAGGCTTATAAACAAGCAGCGGACCAATTCGCCGTGTGGCAGCGCGAGGCGCAGCGCAGCTATCCGCGAGCGGTTTCTATCGAGGAGAAGTTCGCCGAGCTTTTGCCTCCGGTCTCCCTCGGGCATACGCCGGCCAGCTTTGCCGAGCTTGCCGCGGGCGTGTTCCGCCCCAAGCCACCGGAGGAGGTGGCAACCGGTCACGTGCACGCCGTAGCAGTATCTGTACCGGAGCAGGCCGGCAAGATTTTGGAAACACTCAAGCTACTCGGTGCGGGCCAATGGACCAGCTTCGGTGCGCTAACCCGCGACTGTACGGTTTCTATGCAGGTAGTGGGGCGTTTCTTGGCCCTGTTGGAGTTGTACAAAGCCAAGGCAGTTGATGCACAACAAGAAGAAGCGCTGGGTCAGCTGGACCTATCGTGGACAGGCCTGGATGTTGACCCAGCGGTAGTTGCCGCAGCGAACTGGGACTAAGGCCGTTGCTGGATGAATTCCAGCGTCTCGGGGGTGAGCTCGCGGTCGGAATAGACGCGTACGTCTGGTTCCTCGGGGTTGTCCTCGGTGCCTATGCGTCGCCCTTCCCATACCTGATTGAGCCCTTGCTTTTCGATGACCCGGATGGCTGCCGGGTGATTTGTGGTCACGCGGGCCGTAATGGGGGAGTTGGGGTCCACCTGGCGGATGCTCTTCACCGCCTCACAGGTGATTTCGGTGGCAAAACCGGCACCCCAATGGGCGGGGCGCAGGCGGTATTTGATGTCCCAGAAGTTTGCCTCGTCGACGAAGATGGCACCGCCGACTCCAACGAATTCAGAAGGGTTGTGGCGCATATACGCGGCCCACGGCCCGAAGTGGTGGGCGTCCCACGACTGAGAGGATGCTTGTGCGAGTGCACGCGTGGTGCGAATGTCAGCAAAGCGCCCATTAGGACGGTGGCTCCAGATGCGTCCGTCGCTGTAGACCTTGTGGGTCTCTTCGGTATTAGCGGCGGACAGCGGGATGAGGATGAGTCTGTCGGTGCGAGTGATAGTTTCCATGACAATATGTTAGACGAATCACAATGACTATCGAAAGTGATTTGGAGAATTTTTAGCAACATCTTCTTCTCCAGTAAACTCGGGCGCTATGGATCTTCCCCTCATCTCGCAGCTGCGTTCCCGTCTTGAGTCCATATTGCTCGTGCTCGACTCCCCAGCCTCTGTGGAGTCTTTGGCGCGTGCCCTGGGGGCGGAAAGGGACGTCGTCAGTGATTGCTTGCGTTCTATTCAGCGGGAGTTGGATAGTCGCGGTTCTGGTATTGACCTGCGCGAGACCCAAGAGGGATGGCGCTTTTATACGCGCACCGAGAACGCGGGCGCGGTAGAAGAATTTCTCTTGGATGGCGCCCAAACCAAGCTTTCTCGCGCCGCCTTGGAGACTTTGGCGGTAGTGGCTTATCGCCAGCCCGTCACTCGCCAGCAGGTGGCGGCGGTTCGCGGCGTCAATGTCGATGGCGTAATGCGAACCCTTAACCTGCGCGGATTGGTCCGGGAGCTGCCGCAGGATGATTTTGAAGGCGCCGCGCACCGGTACGAGACGACGGAATTATTCCTCGAGTTATTGGGGATCGATTCTTTGGAGCGCCTGCCAGACTTGGCGCCGCTGTTGCCTGACGTCGAGGCGATCGACGAAGAGTACTAGCGTGGGGTAGGATTGCCCAGGTAATTTCATATCTTCGAGAGAAAAGGACACGTACGTGACTCCTCCCGCTCGCCGTGACGGCACACCGGATAAGAAGCAGCGAGACAGTGACATCATTGTCTCCAATGCCAAGCCGGCCCGTCACCAGCATGTGTCAAAGAAAAAGCAGAAGGCTACTGCAGAATCCGTAGCCCGCGAATTGGGTGCCGATTGGCTAGTCGATGAAGACAAGCCCAAGGGAGAGCGCCTCCAAAAGGTGCTCGCCAAGGCAGGCGTCGCTTCCCGCCGCCACGCAGAAATCCTTATCGATGCCGGCCGAGTTGAGGTCAACGGCAAGATCATCGCCAAGCAAGGCGTCAAGGTAAATCCCTCCGTCGACGTCATCCGAGTAGACGGCGTGCGCGTCAACGTCAATGAGGAGCACGAATATTTTGTGCTCAATAAGCCGCGCGGCATGCAGTCCACCATGTCTGATGACTTGGGGCGCCCGTGCGTGGGTGACGTGGTGTCAGAAAAGGTCGCAGCTGGCCAACGACTCTTCCACGTCGGCCGCCTCGACGCCGATACGGAAGGACTGCTCATCCTCACTAATGATGGCGAGTTGGCCAACCGCTTGATGCACCCCAAGTACGAGGTGACCAAGACCTACCTCGCCACCGTATTGGGCGAGGCCGATAGGAAGCTCGTGCGACAGCTCAAGGAAGGCATCGAGCTGGAAGACGGACTGGCAAAGGCCGACTTTGCACAGGTAGTTGATACCAATCAGGGTTATTCCTTGGTGCGTCTTGAACTGCATGAAGGCCGCAAGCATATCGTGCGCCGCATGTTGAAGGAGGCCGGCTTCCCCGTGCAGCGCCTGGTGCGCACCAAGCTGCATACAGTCCAGCTGGGCGATATGAAGCCTGGAGGTCTGCGTGCCCTTAATTCCAGCGAGCTGACTAGCCTGTACAAGGCGGTGGAGATGTAATGATTTCTAATATGCCGAATGAGGGTCTCATCCTCGCAGTGGATGGCCCATCTGGAACTGGAAAGTCGACCACGTGCCGTGCGCTGGCCAAGCAGCTGAATGCAAAGTACGTCGACACTGGTGCTATGTACCGAGTTGCAACGCTTGCTGTGCTGCGTGAAGGCATCGACCCTGCTGACACTACTGCGGTTATTGCGGCTACGACCGATCTGCCCTTGGGGGTATCCGATGACCCGGACTCCACCGAGGTTCTCCTCGGCGGCGAGGACGTCTCGCGCGTTATTCGAGAAGACGAAGTCACCCGTAATGTTTCCGCCGTATCTGCCATTCCGGAGGTGCGCGAGAATCTGGTTGCGCTGCAGCGCAAGCTTGCCCGCGAGGCTCACCGCGCGATTGTAGAAGGCCGCGATATTGGCACGGTTGTGCTTGCCGACGCCCCCGCTAAAGCATTCATGACCGCCTCTGCCGAGGTCCGCGCTCAGCGCCGCCAAGCCCAAAATGAAAAGGCGGGCATTGCTTCGGATTACGGGACGGTACTCGCAGACGTCCAGCGCCGAGACGCTGCAGATTCTTCCCGCAAGGCCTCACCTCTGCGCCCAGCGGAAGACGCAACCCTAGTCGATACCTCCAATATGAGCCCAGAGGATGTGCTGGAAGCTCTGATTAACGTGGTAAAGGAGTCTGTCAATGACTAATCACGATCCCCAGGAAGAGTCGGAGACTCAGTTCCATTACCCGGCCGGTAAGTTCGATGATGAGGTGGTAGAAGCCTCTCCTGGTTGGGCCGCCGATGATTTCAATACCGAGGAATTCGACTATGACTTCGATGACTCGGAATTTGGTGAGGCTGATTATGGCGACGATGCGCACGCAGAAGAGCCTCTGAGCGAAGAGGAATGGGAAGAACTCTCCCGCGCTTTCGGTGTGGAATCCGACGATCACACCGAGGAAGCTTTGTGCACGGTGGCCGTAGTCGGGCGCCCAAATGTGGGCAAGTCCTCCTTGGTCAACCGTTTTCTTGGCCGCCGCGAAGCGGTGGTAGAGGACCACCCAGGCGTTACCCGTGACCGAATTTCCTACGTTGCGGACTGGAATGGCCAGCGCTTTTTGGTGCAGGACACCGGTGGCTGGGATCCCAACGTGAAGGGTATCCATGCGGCGATTGCCCGCCAGGCAGAAGTAGCCATGGAAACCGCCGATGTCATCGTTATGGTGGTGGACACCAAGGTGGGCATCACGGAGACGGATGAGGTCATGGCTCGCCGCCTGCAGAAATCGCCTGTGCCGGTGATTTTGGTATCGAATAAGTTCGATTCTGATAATCAGTACGCGGATATGGCGGAATTTTATGCCTTGGGCTTGGGCGATCCGTGGCCCGTATCCGCCCAGCATGGCCGCGGTGGTGCGGACGTGCTCGATGAGATTTTGCGGGTCTTCCCTGAAGAACCCCGGCAGACCGCGATTACCTCTGGCCCTCGCCGCGTCGCATTGGTGGGCAAGCCCAACGTGGGCAAGTCCTCGCTGTTGAATAAGCTCACCAGCGAGGAGCGCTCCGTGGTCGACAACGTCGCGGGAACCACCGTGGATCCGGTGGACTCGCTAGTCCAATTGGATGAGCAGCTGTGGAAGTTCATTGATACCGCTGGCCTGCGCAAGAAGGTAAAGAATGCGCAAGGGCATGAGTACTATGCGTCCTTGCGTACCCGCGGCGTTATTGATGCTGCCGAGGTCTGCATCATGCTTATCGACGCCTCTGAGGAAATCTCCGAGCAAGACCAGCGCGTGCTCAATATGGTGCTCGAGGCGGGCAAGGCTCTAGTGATTGCGTTCAATAAGTGGGACCTCATGGAGGAGGATCGCCGTTACTACCTGGACCGCGAGATTGATCAGCAGCTGAGCCACTTGCCGTGGGTCACGCGCGTGAATATCTCTGCGGAAACGGGCCGCGCGCTGCAGAAGCTGGAGCCGGCCATGATTGAGGCACTGGAGAGCTGGGATCAGCGTGTGTCCACGGGCCAGCTGAATAACTGGTTGCGGGAGGCTATCGCGGCTAATCCGCCGCCGATGAAGAATAACCGCCTGCCGCGCGTATTGTTCGCCACGCAGGCCTCGACGCAGCCGCCGACCATCGTCTTGTTTACGACGGGCTTCTTGGACGCGGCGTATCGCCGCTACCTTGAGCGCAAGTTCCGTGAGCGGTTTGGTTTCCACGGAACGCCTATCCGCATCGCAGTGCGAGTGAGGGAAAAGCGCGGCAAGAAGCGCTAGCAGTATGCCCGTTACGCTGGGATTATAGCACTCAGGCGAGCGATTATTGCACCGAGACACGGTGTGAGAATTCGCTCGCCTTTCCGTTTATGTCCGTTCATGTGGGGCTGGATAGGATATAACCAGTCAAAAACTCTCTCGTGATGGAAGGCTCAGCATGTTAGCCAGCGTAATTGCGCCAGATTCAATTCTGGCCATCGTGCTCCAGGTCATCATCATCCTCAGTGCCCTGCTTCTGGGCACTCGTTATGGTGGCATCGGACTTGGTCTTATTTCCGGCATCGGTTTGATGCTCATGGTCTTTGTCTTCGGCCTCGCCCCGGGTGAGCCGCCGGTATCCGTGATGCTGACCATCATTGCGGTCATCGGTTGCGCCGCCACCTTGCAACAGGCGCGCGGCCTAGAAGTGATGATGCAATTTGCCGAGAAGTTTCTCCGTGCCCACCCAGAGCGCATTACCATCCTCGCCCCGCTGACCACTTGGTTCCTGACGGTGCTGTGCGGTACGGGTCACGTCGTGTACACGATGTTTCCTATCATCGAGGATATTGCCCTGAAGAAGGGCATCCGTCCAGAGCGCCCCATGGCCGTGGCATCGACGTCGGCTCAGATGGGTATTACGGCCTCGCCAGTGTCTGTGGCCACCGTGTCCCTAGCGTCCATCATCGCGGAAAATGCCGGTGCTATCGATCACGCCTATTCCATTCCGCAGATCCTCATGGTGGCTATGCCCGCCTCGCTTGCCGGCGTTATCCTCGCTGCGCTGTGGTCGCTGCGCCGCGGCAAGGACTTGGACGAGGACCCGGCATTCCAGGAGCGCATGAAGGATCCTGAGTTCGCAGAAAGCATTCACCAGTCCACCGGGTCGCTCATGGATGAGGAATTTTCGCCAGAAGCAAAGCGAGCGGTGATTATCTTCCTCGTGGCTATCGCCAGCGTGGTGGCACTCGGTGCGTTCGAATTCCTGCGCCCACTCGTCCCAGGCGATGATGGCGAGTTGAGCCCGCTGTCGATGAACCTGGTTATCCAGATGGTCATGCTTGTTGCCGGCGCGATCATCCTGCTCACCTGCAAGGCTGACCCGAAGAAGATTGCGTCCACGCCAGTCTTTAAGGCCGGAATGACCGCAGTATTCTCCGTCTTTGGTGTGGCATGGATGGCAGATACCTTCTTCGAAGCCCATATCGATGCCCTAGAATCCAACCTCGGGTCCGTGGTGGAGGCCGTCCCGTGGGCCTACGCCGTGGTGCTGGTATTCGTGTCCAAGCTGGTTAACTCCCAGGCCGCCGCCCTGGTTGCCATCGCTCCGATCGGCCTGCAGCTCGGCATCGATCCCGCCATTATCGTTGGTTTCTACGGCGCAGCGTACGGCTACTTCATTTTGCCAACCTACCCTTCGGACCTAGCCTGCATCGGCTTCGACCGCACGGGCACTACCCACATTGGCAAGTTCGTCATCAACCACTCCTTCCTTGTCCCTGGCGCCATCTCGGTGTTCACCTCCTGCGTGGTGGGCTCGCTACTGGCGCAGGTCCTGCTCTAATCCGAATCCCGTACCAGCACGAAGGCATCCGTGCGGTACGGGATGCGCAGTTTTTGCCCCGCCTTGAACCCCATGTGTTCGAAAAGGTACCAATCCAGGTTGTGGGTCATACGTTCATGGATGTCTTCGCCATTGCGCAGCCAATAGGATCTGGTGTGCATCAGGCGGTGAAGCTGTTCCGGGGTAAGTTCGTTCTCCCAGGTCAGGCGTAGCTCTCGGTCCAAAGACCACGGCGCCGTATAGTCCGGGTAAAAGCCTGGCTTATGTACATCGCCAGAGTGCATGATGCGAGAAAGCCGCAGGATCCAGGGGTCCGCGTTGACATCAAGCGTGTTCCACACCAGGAGAATCTTCCCGCCCGGCGCGAGGACGCGGTCAAGCTCTGCACAGGCGGCTGGTACGTCGACCCAGTGCCAGGTTTGGGCGAGGCAGGCGGCGTCTAAGGAGGCGTCAGCAAGCGCGGTGTTTTCGGCCGTAGCACGAAGGACTGGCAGGCGGAGGTGGGCTGCGAGGATTCCAGCCATATCGGCGGAGGGCTCCAGAGCCAAAACCCGAGTATTGGGTAGGGACTCGGTGAGTTTTCCAGTACCAGCGCCAATATCGGCCACGGTATGGGCGTCAGCAATAAGGGCAGAAACCTCGTCCGGATAGCCGGGGCGCACATCGTGATAGGTGCTCGCGCCGCGGCGGAAGGCCTGGGCAGAAGCGGTACGTTGCGCGGCATCGCGGAAGCCAGGGCCTTGTCTAGTGGAGGCCTTGCGGTAGCTAGGGAAGTGGCTGGGATCGGGGCGGTGAGTCGACATAGCCCATCTAA
This sequence comes from Corynebacterium sp. ACRPJ, assembly GCF_022347345.1. NCBI lineage: Bacteria > Bacillati > Actinomycetota > Actinomycetes > Mycobacteriales > Corynebacteriaceae > Corynebacterium > Corynebacterium sp. ACRPJ. The sequence continues at coordinate 228,814 of NZ_JAKRNC010000003.1, read as the reverse complement.
CCTACCGCGAATTAGAATGGCAGCCTATGAGGACACTTCCTGCACCATCAGATCCCAGGTGGCTGCTAAAGACCGTCTTTTCTCGTCCGGCACTCACTGTGCCGGCCGCACTCTGCATGGCTGTCTCTTTTCTGCTTAACGGATTGACTCCAGTGATCGTGGGACATGCCATTGATGAAGCTGTGTCGAAAGGATCCGTCGACCGACTAGGCATGTGGCTGGTGGTATTGGGGGCAGCTTTTGGTCTTAATGCCATAGCCGCATGGTTTGGACGCGGCCTCAACGCGCGAGCCATGCTAGTAATTGGGCACGATGTCCGCATGGCAATCACGGATAGGATTCAGGATCCGCGGGGCATCGCAGGTGAGCCCCGCAGCGCCGGCGAGCTGCTTGCCATCGCCTCCACAGACGCACGGCGCGTGCAGAATGCCGTCATGATGACGGTCTTTCCCGTCGCTGAGATCACCGCCATTGTGTATGTGGCGATCATGGCTAGCCGTATTAACCTGCCTTTAGGCATCGCCATTTTGTGCGGCGGTCCGCTCATGGTGTGGGGCTCAGTGCGCGCGGCAAAGCCTCTGCGTACGCGTTCCGGAATCCGCCAAGCGGCGTTGGCGAAGGCCAGCTCCATGGCCACCGATGTGGTCCAAGGCCTGCGGATCCTTAAGGGCCTGGGCGCTGTAGCCACAGTGAGTAGGCGTTATTCCGCGGTGTCTGGTGCCGCCTATGTGCAGACGGTAGAAGCCAATGGTGCCCAAGCGCGCCTTAATGCGACTACGGAGATTTTGGGCTCGGTTCACGTCATTGCAGTGGGCATTGGCGCAGGGGCGATGGCCGTGCGTTCCATGATTAGCGTAGGTGAACTCATTACGGTCATCGGCCTTACGCAGTTCATTATCACCCCGATGACGATGCTGGGCCGAAATATCGCCTCGCGGTGGGCGGCCGCACAGGCAAGCGCTGAGCGCATTACCGCCCTCCTTGCCGCCCCCGGGGTGGAAAAGAGCGAACCGCAGGTTCCAGCCCTCGCTCCTGGGGTCAACGTGGTACCCGAACCTGTTCCAGAGGATCTCGTCTTCTTGCCGCGCGAGCGATTCTTGGTTGTTCCACACGAAACTATGCTTTTCGAGGGAACCGTGCGGGACAATATTCATCCGGATAGCGCGAGTGCACAACGAGCCCTCTACGTGGCTGCAGGGGAAGATATCCCGGGCGGGTTGGATCGCGAGGTGGGAGAGGGCGGCCGAAACCTTTCTGGTGGACAGCAACAGCGCGTGGCGCTGGCACGAGCCCTTGCTGCCGACGCAGAGATCTTAATTTTGGCCGATCCAACTACCGCGGTGGATTCGGTGACCGAGCAGGAAATTGCCCAGCGGGTGGCGTATCACCGCGGGCCTAAGCCCACGCTTGTCTTCACCACCTCGCCGGCGTGGGCAGCAGTGGGGGCGGAGCTATGATGCGGTTTCCTACGGCCTCCTGGCCCCAAGTGCGTAAGGAAGTGGGCCGCCAGCTTTCCGACGTCCCCGGTGCCCGCCCCCAAGCCGCAGCGGCCTTAGCCTTGCTTACCGCAGGCGCCGGTAGCAATGTAGCGATCCCCATCTTATTGGGAAAGATCGTTGATGCTGTCATTACTCAGGGCGCCATTGTGCCCATCGGCATCTCGCTGGTGCTGGTGGCCGCGGTCTCCGCACTGTTTTCTGCAGCGGGGTTCTATGTCCTTTCACGCCTGAGCGAAAGAGTGATCTCCGCTTTGCGGGAAGATATGGTCTCTACCGCTCTTCGCCTGCCTACCCACCGGGTGGAGGAAGCCGGCACTGGGGATTTGGTCTCTCGCTCTACCGATGATGTAGCAGAACTATCGGCTGCCGTAACCGAGACCGTCCCCGTGCTGGCGAAATCTGCCTTCGCCATCGCAACCACCGGGGTGGCACTAGTCAGCCTCAACTGGCAATACCTACTGGTAGTAGGCGCAGTTACGCCGTTATATTTCATTGCTGCGCGCCAGTACCTGCAGCGCGCTCCACAGCGCTATACCGACGAACGCGCTGCCATGGCGGAACGGGCACGCAGGCTCCTGGAGGCAATTCGCGGGCGAAAGACTGTGCGCGCCTTTGGCATGGAAGACCAGATGCACGTCGGGATTGAACGTGCCTCCGCCGAGGTGGTGGACAAAGGGTACGCCGCGCGAAGGACAATGATGGTCCTGCAGCTATGGATGACGGTCATTGAGTTAGTCATGCTGGTCTGTGGTCTGGTCGTTAGCTTTTGGGTGGTGCAGGCTGGGGCACTCACCGTTGGCGCAGTCACCGCGGCCATGCTCCTTCTTATTCGCTTGCGCGGTCCGCTCATGGGATTGATGCGGGTCATCGATACCGTTCAATCCGGCTATGCCTCCCTGTCTCGGATAGTTGGGGTGGTTATGGATCCGCCACAGGCGGTGCCAGACTTTGGCGCCCCGACCCCAGGTGGAGTTGCCGAATTAAAAGAAGTGAGCTTCAGCTACGAAGACGGCGGCTGGGCCGTGAGGGACGTAAACCTTAAGTTTCCTGCTGGACACACCGTAGCTTTAGTGGGAGCTTCTGGTGCGGGAAAGACCACGGTCGCAGCTCTTCTAGCCGGACTGCGAGTCCCGGCTACCGGAACAGTCTTGGTGGATGGAGTAGAGGTATCGGCCCTTTCTGATTCCGAAAGGGTGGCGCGTTTAGCGATGATTTCCCAAGAGGTTCACGTATTCTCAGGAACCCTGCGCGAAGATTTGTCATTGGCCGCCCCGCAAGCCTCAGACGCACAAATGGAAGATGCACTACAGCGCGTCGGCGCACAGTGGTATCTGCAGCTAGAAGAGGGCCTAGATACGGTCATTGGTGCTCGGGGAATCCACCTTGACCCAGTAGCAGCGCAGCAACTAGCGCTGGCGCGAATATTGCTTTTAGATCCCAAGATCGTCATCATGGATGAGGCCACCGCAGAAGCCGGATCGGTGGGGGCAGGAGCTCTGGAAGAAGCCGCCGTAGAGGTCACCCGTGGGCGAACATCACTGGTAGTGGCGCACCGATTAGATCAGGCCGCACGAGCCGATAGCATCGCCGTGATGGATAACGGGCGGGTGGTGGAGCAAGGCAGTCACCACGAACTGTTAGATTATGGTGGCCGCTATAAGCAACTATGGACCGCATGGCAGAAGGGACGACAAAGATGAACGCGAGGTCGCTACGGGCCGTGGTCGGTGCGGTAGCAGTGAGTTTCCTTGCGGTTGCCGGCGCATCATGTTCGGCCGATTCGCCCGACTCCGCGCCCCAAGCAGTCCCAACTGAGACGAAAAACCTAGGGATTCCAACCTCCGCACCGCTGAGTGGACCCGAGCCAGGAAGCTATACCACCGTTAATCTTCCCTCGGGCCGTTCCTTCATCCTCAGCGTGCCCAAGGACTATACGGGGGATAAAAAGTGGCCCATCGTCCTGGCCTTTCCAGGCTGGGGACAATCTGCCGAAAATCTCCGCGGCTATTCCCGCCTCGATGCCGCTGATGCCATCACCGTTTTCGCGGAAGGCAAAAAGAAGGCATGGAGCCCTGCTCCCTATGCCAAGACGTCAACAGCAGAAGACAAAAAATTTGTTCGCGACATCATTGGTGCCGTTCGAGCAACATATCGGGTAGATGACTCCCGAATTTTTGCCACCGGCATGTCGAACGGCGGCGGGTTTGCCGCCTACCTGGCCTGTCAGATGCCCGATGTCTTTAAGTCCGTAGCTACAGTTTCCGCTGCCTACTACAAAGATATTCTCAAAGACTGCGCTCATTCCCCCGTCGGGCGATTGGATATGCACGGCACCGTGGACCCCGTGGTGGGTTACTACGGTGGAACGCGCCATAAGACCAAGTATTATTCCGTGGAATCCGTGCTGGAACAAGACCGTAAACGTAATGGTTGCTCTACCAAGGTCGATACGACCCGCCTGGTTAACAATGCACTCGATATGAAGTGGAGCGGCTGTACCGCACCGCTGGAACACATTCGTATCGCCGGAGGCTCACACGTATGGCCTGGTGGTACAGCAGATGCGCACAATGAAGTAGGTAAATTCTTCGCTACCGATCGCGTCCTAGACTTCTTCGGCATTCCCGGTCGCCCGTCTGGTACCGCACAGACTTAGTCCGGTCTATAGACCTGAAAGGATGCGCCTGGAACCTTGCGCACCCTTTCAATGCAAATATCTGCAACGGTAGAAAAGCCCGTGCGATGAGCAGCGCTACGCGGGGAGGTAGGCTCTGGAATTTGCACAAGGTGAAAAGACCGAGTGCCCCCATCGTCGTTATTGAGTTCCACTACCGCCTGTGCAGTGGTGCCGGAGCCCGCAAAAAAGTCAAGGACGCGCGCATCCTTTCCACCCGCAATGGAAATGAGGTGCTTAATCAAGCGCACCGGTTTGGGAAACTCGAAAACACCCTCTAGCCCCATGACGTCCTCAGCATCGCGCCGGCCAGTGCGGGTCACCCCAAAGCGCTCCCCGTCCAAGATGGAGCGTGGGCGCGCTCCCACCTTTTGATAGTTCTTGGTATAGACAAAACCTCGCCGGAAGACGAGCTCATCGAAGCGCTGTTCAACCTTATCTCGGCCCCAGCGCCAACGGGCGACTTTTTCTTTTCCCACCGGCTGGTCCGGCCAATATTCCTTGCCATCGGGCCCGGTGATAGGGAAGTCGAGGGAGGGAAGGTACCCAAGGGTCTTAGAGTCCAAACGCACCAAGGAGTACTTCCCTTTGTCGTCCTCATGGTTGTATTTCGTGGAAGTATAGCCTTGGAGATCGACATTGAATCCAGGATTATCAGGAGTACGGGCGTAGCACAGAATATATTCGTGCTCTACCACTGCGTACTTAGAATCATTCTTGCCGGTTCCTGCCTTCTTCCAAATCAATTGGCCAGCAAAGCACTCCTCTCCAAAAACTTCATCGAGTACCTTGCGCGTATTGGCCACTTCGTCTTCTCCAATGGAGACAAAAATGAAACCTTGTGCGGAAAGTACGTCTCGGGCCAAGATGAGTCGGGGAAGCATCATCGACAGCCATTGCGAGTGCCATTCTGCATAGCTTCCGGAACGCATTTGACGGCGTAAACGATAGTTATCGCGGTAGACAAAGTCTTTGCCGGTATTATAAGGCGGGTCGATATAGATGACGTCAAAGAGTTCCCCGCGGTTGGCAAGCCCTTGCAGAACCGGAAGGTTATCTGCCGCAATAATCGCGTTGTCCGTGTCGCAGGCTGTGCTGAGCGCAGAATCACGCGTGAAACGTTGCGTCAGCGGCGCGCTGGCGGCTGCTCGGGCAGCCTCTTTGCCCGGCCATACTAAGCCAAAGAATTCCGTTGCCGCCTCCGAAGTGGACGGTGGCGCTGGGGTAGTTGAAGCCATGGTGCGAAGCCTTCGTTGGTAAATCGTCGATACCGTCTAACGCTATCATTTGCAAGACTGAGGAAAATTGGCCTGAAGTTAAATTGTGCACCCTGATTTTGCTTATACTTCGCTAGGGAAGGGCTAAAGCAGCAGGCCTTATTGGGTGTTCGATAGGCTGCGGAGCATCTGGATGCCCCCTGAGAACAATCGCGCTGCGGGGCGGCAAAACTTATTTGGTCTAGTGGCCAAAGAGACTTTTCGGTGGCATGTTGGCTCAAGTGTCGGTACGTTGGGGTGTGTTGCCGGACACGGCAGCTTTTAGATAAAGCTAGAACTAGAAGAAAGGATAACCACATGGGTATCTTCGATAAGGCAAAGGACGCACTGAACTCCGACAAGGGCGAAGAGCTCAGCGACAAGGGCCTGGACAAGGCAGCTGACGCAGCTAAGGGCAAGCTGGGCGAGGACAAGACAGATCAGATCGACAAGGCTCGTGACGCAGCTGACGACAAGCTCGGTAACGAGTAAATAGCGTCGCCCGTTTAAAGGGCGAATGCCTACTTTCTATTTTGGCCCCCGGCCCGCAAGGGCAGGGGGCCAAAGCTATATAAAGACCAGCGGCATAAAGCTGGCAAAGGTCTATATTGGCGCTCCCACCTTTTCGTGGGTGACTCAACTTATAAAGTGAACGTATCCCAAGCAATTTTGCATGAAATCGCTAGGATTATATTTGTGAACAATCTTGAAGGCACCGTTTCCCATGCGGGCTCCACTAAGCAGCGGTTGCTGGAGCAGAGTGCCCGGATCCTAGCTAAGGGTGGGCGCGACGCCTTAAAGGTTTGTGCTGTGGCGGAGAAGATCGCGGTTCCAGTCGATGAAGCTAAGTCTTTCTTTGAAGATGACCACGACCTTTACATTCAGACCAGCCGGTTCTTGGATGAGCGTCTCCGAGTAGCGTCTTTCGAGGCACTCGATAAATTGCCGGGTGACGCGACCGCGATTCAGAAACTTCGCGAGTCTGCCAAGGGCTACTTCAACTGGGCTGTTGAAAACCCCACTTACTTCTCCGCCTATAACAACTGCGAGACGGCAACGAGCTTTCCCAACTTTGAGGAAGGCATCGAGGAGGGGAAAAGCTTTGATGCCTTCCCGCCCACATTCCGCTGGATGCTTGAGCACATGCGGGAAGCCGCCATTGCAGCACGCGGCGATTTTGATCACCGCTTGGTAGTGATCCAAGCCCTTACTTACTTGTCTGAGCTGCAGGGTATTACCCACTTGGCCACGTTCGGCATTATGCGTCACCTCTCGCCCACGGCGAAGAAGCAGACCTTCAATGCTTGCATTGAGACTTTATTCTCCGGGCTGGAAGATAGCCTGCGTGACGGGAAGATTGCGCCCTTTGAACCGCTAGCACTCGTTGGAGAGCCAGCGGAACCGCTTACTACAGCAGCCAAGGACATGCCAAAGACTACGGCTGAGGAAAAGCGTGCAGCCATCTTCCGTGGCGCGGCCGAAGAGATTGCCTATAATGGTCTTCCTAGCTTGCATCTCGGCTCTGCTGCTGCACGAGCAGGCGTAGATTTGGCAGATGCGGAGCATCTTTTCGATGGTAATTCTCACCTGCTGCGTTCTTTGGAAGAGTCTTTGGATGAAGCTAATACGCTAGCGATCATGCGCCAGAACCAGGCCGTGCCGGAAGGATCCCACGGGTTGGCTTATATTAAGGCAACCGGCTTCGGATATTTGGAGTTTGCGCTGGAAGACCCCGTCGGCTTTGTCGCCCTCATTGAGGTATCAAGCCGCTCGATTGTCCCCGTCTCTTTCGATGAGTCCGGCGATACTGAGCAGCCATTCGATATGGGTAAGGCCTTTACCTTCATCATGAATCTGGTGCGCGATGCTATTTCTGAGTCGAATGGGCCACGATCGCCATGGATTCTCTTTACCCAGATTGCGGCGCTGTGGGCTTCCATCCACGGTCTCTCGCAGTTGAGTACCGTAGGAGCCCTGCGCTATCACTCGGCTGATTTCTACTTCAACCTAGCTTCCAAGGTGATGGACGTGGTTCTTCAGGGCATGGTCAATGTCCTTGAGCTAAAAAAGCCAGAATAGGAAACCAAGCAATAGAGGGGCCGCAGCGGGATCCCCTTTCTATATCCATCCCCGGGCATGTGCCGTAGTTGCTGCCTCAAAGCGGTTCCCAGTTCCTGTCTTGGCGATAAGGGAAGAGACAATATTGCGCACTGTGCCAGTGCTCAGGTGAAGTTGCCCGGCAATCTGGCGGGTGTCGCTGCCCTCCAAGACATGACGTGTGACCTCCTTTTCGCGTGCGGTTAGTGGATTGTCGGGCGTGAAAATTGTCTCTTGGGCCAGTGCAGGGTCAATGACCTTTAGACCGGCGTGCACTCGCCTAATGGCTTCGGCAAGTTGTTCGGGTGGGGTGTCCTTGACTACGAAGCCAGCTACGCCCGTTTCCAAAGCACGTTTGACGTAGCCACTGCGCCCAAAGGTCGTGACAATCAGGCTGCGGCAACCCGTGCCCTCAAGCTCAGCGGCCGCATCAAGACCGCTTTTACCGGGCATTTCGATATCAAGTAGCGCAACGTCGACGCCATGCTTGGCGACGAGCCCCGCAACCTCCACGCCCGTTGCGCACTCAGCCACAACGCTGATATCTGGCTCTGCGTCCAAGAGGGCAATTAGCGCCCCACGCACCAATGATTGGTCCTCAGCAATGAGAACTCGGATGGGATTAGTCATTGCCCGAGCCTCCGGCGGTAGTAAGAGGAAGAAAAACCGTGTCGCCATTCATAGTAACCAAGGCCAAAGTGCAGCCATTGCGGCGCGCAAAGAGCATCTGTCCGCCAGCATCTGTTATGCGCTTGCGCAAACCGGCAATCCCACCGTGGGCACGAGAAAGACTTTCGTCAGCGTCAAACCCGCAGCCATCGTCCACCACTTGGAGTTGGTGGCCTGTCACCTGGACCCAACAGTGCGCTGCACCCGAGTGGCGGACCACGTTTGTGATCAGCTCTCGCAGCGCCCAGGAAAATTCGGCGTCGTAAAGCCCAGCGCTATTGGCAGCAGAGGGCAAGTACGACACAATGCCGGCAGTGTCGAGAGCCCTGTGAGCCGCGTGGATTTCCCCTTCAAAAGTGGGCCTGCGCATCCGGGTTACTGTGGAGCGGACTTCCGCCAAGCCTCTCCGAGAAAGCGTGCTCACCTCCTGGAGCTCCTGCTGCGCCCGTTGCGGATCCGAATCTATTAGCCGGCGGGCAAGCTCTGATTTGAGGTTGATAACGGTTAAAGAGTGGCCCAAGAGATCGTGAACATCGGTAGCGATGTCCTCGCGTTGGCGTGCCAAGTCCAATTCATGTTCCAATTCAGCGCGGCTATCTTCGCGCTGGGAAAATGTACCTAACAGCACTAGTAGTATCGGCCAGGCGAAGAGGATTATCAGGGCCCAGCCGGTGCTTTCAGGAGCGAAGAACCACGTGGTGGTGGCGAGCACGGTCCCCATTAGCAGGGTAAGCGCAAATGCTCGTCGTAGCGGAAGGTTAAAGCCGAGCAGCGCCGCAAGGTAAGGCACATACGTGACGGCTATTATCCCGAAGAAACCAATTGATGCCGCTGCGATGACCGCGAGTGACACCCAGTAAAGCCCGATCCGCTGTCCTAACCGCCATCCGCGTGGGTAGTAGCCCACTGCGCCAAAAGAAAAGAAGTAGACAGCACTAAACGCTAAAACGCACGCAGAAGCCCCAATTCGTTCAGTGAGCGTCGTGCCCGGCGCGGCAAAGGTCATCACCAACCCGGGAATGAGGAAGACCAACCATACGCTGGCAAAAAGAGCGCTGTTGAGTCTAAAACCACGCCACGGCTTGCGAAAGGGGCCCATTAGCGGCGCGCCTTGTCGCGAGAGCGCAAGACCTGGCAAGCTGTGAGAAAGATGGTCGTCCATACCGCGAAGTTTAACCATGCGGCCCACATGGGGTGCGACACGGTGCCTTCCTCCCCGTTGAGAATCTGCATGCCTTCTGCAAGGGGCCACTGGGCGAGCACGACCGGGCCAAAGAGGGGAGTGAAGCGGCCCAATTCCATCAGCGGCTCGGTAAGTGGAGTGAATACATTGGCGGCAAAGAGGAAGAGGACAACGGAGGTCGAGGCGATTGCGACAGAATTGTCGGTGGGCAAAGCCATGGCCCACACCAAGCCATAAAAGCCAAAGGGAATGGAAACTAGGACGCAGGCGATAAAGGCTAAAACCCATTGGTGTGGTTGCATTGCAGCTTGTGTCATGGCACCGGTGATAAACACCGCGGTTATGGGGAGCAGTGCCTGAAAGCCGATTGATATGAGGTTTGCCCACAGAATCTGCCGTGCGTGTAGGGGAGTAAGTGCTAATTGGCGCTCCCACCCAGTCTTCGCAGCGGTCACGGCGGAGCCAGCGGCAGACACGGAACCTGCGACGCCGCCGTAAAGAGCCATGCTGATCATCTCTAAGGCGGCGAAGTTTCCTCCCTTAAAGGAGGTATCGCCAAAATCCATCATGGTGCCAAAGAGAAGGTAGAAAAATACCGGCAAGATGGTGCTGAAAAACAGCGGAGTAAGGTTGCGACGAAGGCGCAGCAGGTTGTGAGTGGCAAACCGGAGAGTGCGCGCACTGGTCGTTACAGCTTGTGTGGTCATGGCATGTTCCTTTCACGAAGTGGCCAACGGAGTGACGGGTTAGGACTGGGATGCTGTCAAAGCAAGAAATGCGTCCTCTAAGGAGTGTTTGCGAATAGTCAGGTCATGGGCCGAGGTGTGGTTGAGAAGGAATTTCGCAAGTACATCGGAGTCACTGGTGGTCATCCGGGCGTAGCCGCCAGACAAGGAAATCTCGGCGACGGTGGGTAGCTCTTTCGCATTTAAAGGTGTGCCGTCGAACTTCGCCTCGACTATGCGCTTGCCTGAATGTTCGCGCAGTTCTGTGGCCTTTGCATCGGCTCGCAGCTTTCCTTCGTGTAGGAGAATTATCCTTTCTGCAAAATTGTCTGCCTCTTCGAGGTAGTGCGTAGCGAAGACAATGGTGCGTCCCTGGTCTGCTTGTCTGTGCATGGTGGACCAGAACTCGTGGCGCGCTTGAGCATCCATGCCAGCTGTTGGCTCATCGAGCAATAGGATTTGGGGATTGCCCAAAATAGCGAGGGCGAATCGCACACGTTGTTGCTCGCCACCAGAGCATTTTCCTACTGGGCGGTGCAGGATCCGGTCTAGGTCTGCTTGTTTGGCAACTTCTCCGATGGGAAGGGGATGGGGAAAGGTAGAGGAAATCATCTTTAGGGTGTCCTGGACTGTGAGCTCGGGTAGCAGGCCGCCGGTTTGCAGCACAGCGCCAATCTGTGCCGCGCGGATCGCAGCGTGCGGTGTGTGTCCGAGCACGGAAATGTTGCCGGAGGTGGGTGTGGTGAGCCCGAGGATGAGATCAAATAGGGTGGTTTTACCTGCTCCATTGGTGCCTAGTAGGCCTACGATCTCGCCTTGGGCGATGCTGAAGGAAATATCGCTGAGCGCACGGATAGGTCTGGAGGATTTACTAGCAAAGGATTTGCTTACTCCGGATACGTCGATGGCTGGCGGCTGTGCAGTAGATGGGCTTAAAGTGCTCATACCTGGAAAGTATCCGTAGCCAGCAAGAATGATGTATAGACCCTGTCATTACATTTTCATGACAAGTGTCATGACGCGATAAGGTAGGAGAGTGCTTACTACTCTCGCAGCAGCTGCTGGACTATTCATGGCCACCAACATCGATGACATTGTGGTGTTGTCCCTCTTCTTCGCCCGTGGTGCTGGTCGCAAGGGCACGACGCCCGCGATTCTGCTAGGTCAGTATGTGGGTTTTCTCGGCATACTAGCGGCCTCGGCCATTGTCGGATTGGGTTTCAATGCCGTATTACCTGAGGAATTGATTCGCTACTTTGGCCTCATTCCATTGCTTCTAGGCCTATGGGCAGCGTGGCAAGCATTCCGGGGTGAGGATGACGATGAGGATGTTTCGGGTAAGAGGCTGAGCGCACTTGCGGTAGCCGGGGTGACCTTTGCCAACGGTGGCGACAATATCGGCGTCTATGTACCAGTGTTTACCACCTCTACGCCGGCTGAGGTTGCGACTTATTGCGTGGTCTTCGTAATCCTCGTGGCGCCCTTAGTGTGGGCAGCGCGGTTTGTAGCCACGCGGCCGGGCATTGCAGAAGCACTGGAAAAGTGGGAAAGCGTACTGTTTCCAGCGGTTTTAATTCTGTTAGGAATTGCGATCTTGCTTGCGGTGTAAAAGCAGAATAGAAAAAGCCGGCACCTTCCCGGTGCCGGCTGAACTTTTTGTCGGGCTAACAGGATTTGAACCTGCGACCCCTACACCCCCAGTGTAGTGCGCTACCAAACTGCGCCATAGCCCGCCGTCGAACTGTGCGACCTGTCTAGATTACATCAGTAGGATTCTACTGTGAAATTTGGGGTGTAACCTGCGCTAAAACTCGCCGCTGGAGTACACCCAGGAACCGCCCACGCGGCGAAAGGACGACCGCTCGCGTTGTGAGCCAACGGCCGCGCCTTTATAAAAGGCCTCAAACTCCACTACGCCGGAACTATCGAGCAATCCGCCTGCTTGGGTATCCAGGATATCGAGGCGATAAAACCGGACGGGGGAATCAGCCAAGTCAAGGGTTGCAGGGCGAGTATCGGGATCCCACGTACGGAGCAGATAGTCTTCGTCGCCAGTAACGAACGCGCTAAAACGCGAGCGCATGAGCGCCTCAGCGGTAGGCGCATTGGTGCCGGCATGGTACTTGCCGCAGCACTCTCCGTAGGTCAGGCCGGTGCCGCACGGGCAGCGGCGCGAGGACTCGAAGGCAGCCATTAGTGGGTGTCCACGTCTACGATGGTGACGTTGCCGAGCATGCGCTCCACATCGGTGTCCTTCGCGGCAGAGCGCAGCGTGGATTCTTCTGACGCAGACAGGTTCCCTTTAAGCTCGATGCGGCGCTCGAAGCTGGTGGGGCCGGTTTGGGTGATGCTCACGTGGACGTCGTCAAGCGCAAGCTTCTTGCCGGCAGCCTTGATTGCTTGGGTCGCGGCCGTAGCCAGGGCGGACATAATAAGACCCTCGGCGGTAAAGCCCTTACCCTTGCCGCCATTCTTCTTCGTGCGGTCGGCACTGAGGCTATGGTCATTGTGGCGGACGACCACGCCGAATTTGGTGCCGGTGGCCGGCTGCGCAACGGCGGCGTCGGTTCCTACTTCCTCCGGGCGGTAATCTGGAACGATAAATTGCTCGGCCCATGCACCGATGAGATCCGCAGCGCGGGCGGCCGTGCCCTGCTTGGTGAGAAGGTGATCGGTCTTGTCCAAAGAAACCAAGGACTTGGGGTAGCGCGTGAGCAGGAAGATATTTTGCGCATTGTCAATACCCACCGTCTGGTCAATGGGCGAGTGCAATACCATCAGCGGCTTGCGGAGCTTGGGCAGGTATTCCTCGGGGTTAGTATCCGCCAAGTCCTCGAGGAACTTGCGGGAAATGATAAGGCCGCGGCCGCCGAGGATGACTTCCACCTCGCTGTTGGCGTCGACCTCGCCGATCTTGTCCGCATAGTGAAGCACGGAGTGGGCAGGATCAAAGGGGGCGCCAATGGTGGCTACAGCCTTAAGAGATTTCATGGTAGTGGCCGCCTTCAACGCAGCGGCGCCACCCAGCGAGTGGCCCATGAGCAATTGTGGGGCAGAGTAGTTCTCCGTCAGCCAGGCGGCAGCGGCATGGATATCATCAACATTCTGGCTAAAAGTAGTATCGCCAAATTCACCGGCGGACTGGCCAAGGCCGGGAAAATCGAAACGCAAAGTGGCGATGCCAAACTCAGTGAGCTGCTTCGCGGTGCGGGCAGCACCGGGAGTGTGGCGGGAGCCGGCGAAGCAATGGGCAAAGATGGCGTAGGCGATCGGGGGAGAGTCCGGGAAGTCGATGGTTCCGGCCATCTCGGTACCCCGGCTCGAAGGCAGCTTAACGTTGACGGATTGCATGAGAACTAGAATAACGGGCCTCTTACCCGCAAGCCATACCAGGTTGACTACAGTCGATAGGAGCAATCCAAATAAGGAGGATGAGGTATGGGCGCGTTCGATTGGTTCTGGAAGGCAATGGGCTCGCAAAGCGAGCGTAACGATAAGAAATCCAAGGCCATCGTGGGTTCAGCCGATGAAGCGGCACGGGCATTGGGCCAGCAGGACGACACAGCTGTAGCCCAAGCTGCACGCGACGCCGTGAAAGGTGGCGAGATTGCGGATAAGGCGCAGTTCCTCGCGGCCCTGGCCGTAGCGTGCGAGCGCACCCTGGGCATGAATCCCTTCAACGTGCAATCCCAGGCCGTCCTGCGCCTGCTCACCGGAGACGTCATCCAAATGGCAACCGGCGAAGGCAAGACTTTGGTGGGCGCCATGGCGGCTACAGGTTTCGCGTTGACTGGCAAACGCGTCCACGTTGTCACCGTCAATAACTATCTCGCTGCCCGCGACGCCGAATGGATGCGCCCTGTCGTGGAGTTCTTTGGCTTAAGCGTTGCCTCGGTGACGGAGGGCATGACACCGGACGAGCGCCGCGCTGCCTATGCGCAGGATATTATCTACGCACCGGTCAACGAGCTGGGCTTTGATCTGCTCCGCGATAATCAAATTACCGACCGCTCTCACACGGTGCAGGCCGCCGGCGACGTTGCCCTCGTGGATGAAGCCGATTCCGTCCTAGTGGATGAGGCCCTTGTGCCCCTAGTGCTGGCCGGTAATCGGCCAGGTGAAGCACCCACCGGGCACATCACCAATGTGGTATCCCGCCTGCGCGAGAAGCTGGATTACTCCATCTCTGAGGACGGCCGCACCGTTCAGCTGACCGAGAACGGTGCCCGCCGCGTGGAGCAGGAATTGGGCATTGATTCGCTCTATTCGGAGGAGAATATCGGCACCATTTTGGTGAAGGTCAACCTCGCCCTGCATGCCAAGGCCCTGCTTATCCGAGACATCCACTACATCGTGGTGGATGGCAAGCTGCAGCTTATCGACGCCTCCAGGGGCCGCGTTGCCGACCTCCAACGCTGGCCCGACGGGCTCCAAGCAGCAGTAGAAGCCAAGGAAGGCCTAGAGGTTTCCGAAGGCGGTCGCATCCTCGACACCATCACGCTGCAAGAACTAATGCGGCGTTATCCACTTGTGTGCGGCATGACTGGTACCGCGGTGGAGGCGACCGATCAGCTGCGGCAGTTCTATGATCTTCATGTATCCGTGATCGACCGCAATAAGCCGCTGCAGCGCTTTGATGAGCAAGACCGCATTTTCGCAACAATGGATGATAAATCCGCCGCCATCGTGGAAGAAATTGCCACCATTCACGCCACGGGCCAGCCCATCTTGGTGGGCACGCAGGATGTTGCCGAGTCGGAAGATCTGGCGGATGCTCTCCGCGAGCGGGGCATCGATGTCAATGTGCTCAACGCTAAAAATGATGAGCAGGAGGCAGAGATCGTCGCCGAGGCCGGCGATATTGGACGCGTCACCGTCTCTACCCAGATGGCCGGACGCGGCACCGATATTAAGCTGGGCGGTGCTCACGAAGTTGACCACGATGCAGTAGCGGAACTGGGCGGCTTGGCGGTTATCGGTACCTCCCGTCACCGCACAGCCCGCTTGGATAACCAGTTGCGCGGCCGTGCGGGCCGGCAGGGTGATCCGGGCCTGTCCCTATTCTTCGTCTCCCTCGAAGACGATGTAGTCCAGCAAGGCGGCGACGGCGAAACCGTGCGTGCCCAACCAGCAGAAGATGGGCGCATTGAATCCAAGCGAGTGAGCGATTTCGTGGCACACTGTCAGCGCGTGACCGAGGGTCAACTACTCGAAATTCATGCCCAGACCTGGAAGTACAACCAGCTCCTAGCTGATCAGCGCATCATTATTGATGAGCGCCGAGCCAAGCTGTTGGATACTGATCAAGCCTGGCAGGAACTATCCGAGCGTGCCCCGGAGCGCGCAGCAGAGCTAACAGAGATTCCTGAGGAAGCCCGCATCAAGGCCGCACGCGAAATCATGCTCTATCACTTGGACTTGGCTTGGGCCGATCACCTGGAGCTCATGGACGATGTGCGCGAGTCGATCCACCTGCGGGCCATCGCACGTGAGACGCCGATCGACGAGTACCACCGCATTGCAGTGAGGGAGTTTAAGGACTTGGCTCAGAGGGCCGTCGACAAGTCTGTGGAGACTTTCCGCACAGTGCTTATCGACGCCGCCGGGGCGCACCTTGATGACGCCGGCCTCGCTCGTCCGAGTGCTACATGGACCTACATGGTCTCCGATAACCCCCTTGCCGGCAAGGGAAATTCCGTGCTGAGCGGCATCGGAAATATTTTCCGGTGAAATAATTCCCCGCGAAGGAGTCATGGACTCACATGAGTCGCTAGTATTGTTATAAGTAACTCGTAACTAATCCCCGGAGGTAACAATGAGCGAGAACACCGGAACCCCGGAACCACAGGTAGAGACCACATCTGTATTCCGCGCAGACCTGCTCAAGGAGATGGAAAACGGCGCTAATGGCAATGATGCTACCGCTGCCGGCACCGACAACCTGGCGGAAGGTCAGGCCCTCCTCGTAGTAAAGCGTGGCCCGAACGCGGGTGCCCGCTTCTTGCTGGATCAGGCGACTACTACCGCCGGCCGCCACCCCGAGGCAGACATCTTCCTCGATGACGTTACGGTGTCTCGCCGCCACGCGGAGTTTCGCAAGAATGATGACGGCAAGTTTGAGGTAGTTGATGTGGGATCCCTCAACGGAACCTACGTTAACCGCGAGCCCCGCAACTCCCAGGTGCTCGAGGTGGGAGACGAAATCCAGATTGGCAAGTTCCGCTTGGTTTTCATCGCTAACCAGAGCTAATTATTTTCGTAGACTAGCCGCACTTCCTTACTAGGAGGGGCGGTGTAGTCTACTTATGTCACGATAAGAACTTTCAGTACCCCTAAGAGATAGACAAAGTGAGCGCAGCAGATTCTTCGGCCGCAGCAGTACGCCGCACCAGCCCTAAAGCTAAGAAGCCAAAGACCATGTCCATTGGCGTGGTTTTGGAAACGTTGAATCAGCAATTCCCAGACGTCACGGTGTCTAAGATTCGCTTCCTCGAATCTGAAGGGCTCATCAGTCCACAGCGCACGGCCTCGGGCTACCGCCGGTTTACCCAGGAGGACGTGGACCGACTGCGGTATATTCTCACCACCCAGCGCGATAACTATACGCCGCTGAAGGTTATCCGTGAGCAGCTAGAAGCCATGGATTCCGGCCAGGTGACCGCCATCGTTTCCGCAGGAAATGCGGAAACCCTGCTCTCGCCGCAGCAGTTTAAGGCCCCTGTGGTCACCCGGCTGACCGATGTAGAGGTAGCTACCCAAGCTAGTGCCAGTGAAGATGATGTAGCTTCCTTGGTTAAATATGGCCTCATCCGCCCGGATGCCGCAGGCTTTTTCAATACCGACGACGTAGCTATTGCCTCTGCCGCAGTGGCGCTTAAGGCGTTTGGTTTTGGCGCCCGTGAACTCAAGTCACTACGCAATAACGCCCGCCGTCAGGCTGATTTGATCTCCCAGGCGGCAGCTCCCGTGGCGCACTCAAATTCTGATACCGCGCATCAGAAGGCGGAGGAAATCTCCCAGCAAATGACTGCTCTAGTGGTCTCCTTGCACGCAACTCTGGTGAAGTCGGATCTGCGCGACGAATACCACTCCTAATACACACGTGCTCCCGTCTTTGTGGGAGAGTGGTTGTTATGAGCGATGTATCCCTAGAGTTTCACGGTATCCACCAGGTAGGCCCCGAAGACGATGTGTGCGCTGTGCTGCGCTGGCCGGAAGAGAACCGGTTGATCCCCGTGTGGATCTCCCCGATTGAAGGCATGCAACTGGCCGCAGTCTTAGACGGCCACCAGCCAAACCGTCCCACCTCGCACGATCTTATCTGCGAGGTACTAGAGGGCACTGGCGGGGTAGAGGCCATTGAAATTGCCAACTACCACCAAGGAACCTTCATGGTAGATATTAAGGCTCCGAACGGCGAGGTTTATGACTCTCGGTTAAGTGACGCACTTGCTGTATCCGCATATTTCAACGTCCCTATTTCAGCCGAAGCAGATCTCCTTGCCCAGGTATCCGTATATGCCAGCGATGCGGATGTGAAAGAGTACTTCGACCTGGAAATTTCCACCCCCGGCACCGGCGATGATGTGCAGACCAGAGAAAACAATGATTCCTCGACCTCGGCGTCGGGAAATGCCCAGGCAGATGCAGATTTTGAAGCGATGATGAGGTCTTTGGGTATGGAGGAAAAGGACTTCCTATCGGGGGATGACGACGAAAAAAGTTAATGACACGCGTGTGACTAATGGTGACAATGGGGTTTGAGAAGTCTAAAGTTGTACTTGACAGTTGAGCAAGCAGCGCTTGACGGGCGTATGCGCTTGGCTTTTAATTGATCTTTAGAACTTCCAACAAACCCCATTGGAGTAATTACGTGAGCATTAACGAGGATCCCCAGTCCGAATCGACCTACGTACAGGAATCGCTTTTTGACGTCGGACCCGACGAAGAGGTGGGCTACCGAGTTCCCATCGCTTGCCAAGTTGCCGGCATCACCTACCGCCAGCTTGACTATTGGGCACGCACCAACCTGGTCAACCCTTCCATCCGCACGGCACGCGGCTCCGGCTCCCAGCGCCTGTACTCCTTTAAGGATGTACTGGTGCTCAAGATTGTGAAGCGCCTGTTGGATACCGGCATCTCTCTGCAAAATATCCGTTTGGCAGTTGAGTCCCTACGGGATCGGGGTGTGAATGACCTAGCAGAGCTGACCCTCGTATCCGACGGCACTACCGTTTATGAATGCCGTTCCAACGATGAGGTCATTGACTTGCTCGCCGGCGGCCAAGGCGTCTTCGGTATTGCAGTTCCGGGTATCTTGAAGGAACTGTCCGGCACCATTTCTTCCTTCCCTTCGGAGCGCATCGAAGACTTCGCCGAGGACAACGTGGTCGGCCTCGACGAGTTGGCTGCTCGCCGCAAGCGCAAGAGCTCCTAAGCTCGTCCACACAGAATCCACCCTCCTTCCCAGCTCACGGGGAAGAAGGGTGGATTTTTAATCTCTATCGCCACGAGTGCACCATGCAAGACAGTTCCTCTCTGCGCTATGTAGCTGGTGGTATCGAGGTCGAGCCCAGGCGCTTAGTGCCCGAGCCGACTCTCAGCTTATATTTGGGAAAGTGCCCGTAGCTCCGCGGCGTAGGGGAGCAGTAGTCACTACGGCCGACAATAAAGGCACCGAGCGAGGCGTCGTTCGGTGCCTTAGACAAGGAAGAGTTGCGTATTAGACCCCTGCGGCCTTAGTAATCGCCCCAGAGACCGTGGCCTCATCGGCTGAGTCAACGGAGGTGAAGCTATCAGCCGCGGACTTCAGTGCGGCATCGACACTGCCTTCACCGACATGGACGACGCTGAGCGAAACGTCCTTAGAGGTGGCGTCTTTAAGAGCGGACGTGAACTGAGCATCATCCATGTCCTGCTCGGTGCCAGTAGTTACTACGACTACGCGTGCCTTGTCGCCAGTTCCAGCGGCTTGATCGGCGGCATTCGCGACAGCTGCTACAACGGCGCTGCGCGTTTGCGGAACACCGCCAGTTCCAAAGCCACTGAGCGTGCCGGATACAGCGTTGCCATCGCCAAAGCCCAGGTTTTGTCGGAACCCAACCGTGGCGGTCTCGGAGATAGGAGAGGAGTAGTTCCACAAAGAAACTGCTCCGCCGTCAGCGGCTAGGTCAGAAGCAGTGGTGCCCAAGGCTTTGGATACAGGGCCGTACATCGGCGCCATGGCCGTAGAGGTATCCAAGAGCAGGAGCGTATTTGCCGCCATCGTCACATCGGGCTTGGGAGCTGCTGCGGAACTCGTCGCTGGAGCGGAGCTCTTCGGGGAAGAAGAGCTCGTAGGCGCAGCGGACTTGGAAGCACTGGAAGCACTGGAAGCAGCTGCCGTGCTGGTTTCCGGTGCAGCCTCGGTGCTGCCTTCCACTGCGGCGGGTGCGGCGGAGTCTTCGCCGTCGTCGTTGCCCGCGCCGCGCAAAAGGAAGGCCACCAGGGCGATTATGGCCAGCAGCGTGATAATAGCCACCGCAATAACCCATCCCGCTACTGCGAAGCTATTTTTCCCGTTTGAATGCCGTGCCATGTGGTGTCTTCCTCCCAAGCAAACTGCCGTTGTTAATGGCTCATTCTAGCGGGGCAAGTGCCTGATCTATCACAGCGACAAGCCGTTCTCGCAGTGGTTCAGCTTTGTGCGCCAGCGTTCTTTGCCTCGAGACGTATTCGGCCTTGCCCTCAGGTGTTTCGATGGGCACGACGCCAAGTCCCCAATCACGGCAATCATAAGGAGATGCCTCCATGTCAAGGATGCGCGCTTCAATCGCCAGATCCAGGCACTCAAGGAAAAGGTCGCCTGGAACCAGTGGTCCCAGCTTCCAGGCCCACTTATATAAATCCATTGTGACGTGTACGCAGCCTGCCTGGTCATTGTTGGGCTGATCCTCACGATGCAGGACAGTGAGGTTAAGAGGGCGAGCGGGAGGAGTAAAGAACCGGAAGGCATCATAGTGAGAACACTTAATTGAGTGCTCATCGACAACCCGATTGGTCCCGTCCGCACCAAGCCGCAAGGGCAGCGAATGGCGCGGGGAATCCGTGTGGTAGACCATTGCCCATTCATGCAGACCGAAGCAGTCAAAGTGGGCCGTATTGGTAGCGGAACGCCGAAGCAGATTAGAAATATACCGAACCGAGTCACCACGACGCTCTAGAAAGCTGCCGATGTCGACGGTGATGCCGTCTGAGGTGGCGTGGTAATCCCGCCATTCAGCGTGCGGAGGAGTGCCCGTTAGCGCAGTTCCTACACCTGGGTGCCAGCGCTTTAGGTGAGAAGGGCGTACGGGGTAGTACTCAAAGAGAAAATCGAAAACAGGGTGGTAGCTGCCAGGATGTCGGAAGCGCTCCAAGCGGTCGGTGGCTTGCTTTTCGTGTTCATGCTGTTGAGCACTCCATTCCTCAGGGCTCAAGATGCGCATGAGCGTTTACCTCCTTGACTTAGCGGCGTCGGCGGCGGGCGACTTTGCTACCCGAGCGGCGGCGTTGGGAATTGGACTTCTTGACAGATTTCGCCGGTTTCTGGGGCGAGTCCTGCCCGGGTGGGGGAAGGGCAGGGCCATTGGGTTTGCGAGCGCCTGTAATCTCCTTAAGTATCGGGGCACCCGCAGGATTTTCACGGTGAGAAATATCGTGCTCCGTAGCCGTGACCCCGGCTTTCTTAATTAAAGCGGCTACTTCTTTACGTTGTTCATCCATGACCAAAGTGATCACGGTACCCGCAGCACCGCCGCGTGCCGTGCGGCCGGCGCGATGGAGATAGGCTTTGTGCTCCGCGGGCGGATCGACGTGAACGACGAGTGAAACGTCCGCAATATCGATGCCGCGGGCGGCAATATCGGTGGCGACCAAGACTGGAATGCTGCCATCGGCGAATCCTTCGATTGCGCGGGTACGCGCGCCTTGGCCTTTATCGCCATGCAATGGATAAGCGTTGATGCCGGAGCGACGCAATTTCTTGACCTGCCTGTCCACTCCGTGCTTGGTGCGCATGAACATGATGGTTTTGCCTTGGCGGGCAGCGATGCGCAGCACCACCTCGTTGCGGGCGGGCCGTTCGCCGACGAAAAAGAGGTGATGGGACATGGAATCCACTGCAGCTTGCACCGGGGCAGTGGAATGGACCACCGGGTCATGGAGGAATTGCTCCACCAGCTTGTTGACGTCGGCGTCAAGCGTTGCCGAAAACAGCAAGCGCTGGCCTTGCGCCGGAGTTAGGCGCAGAAGCTTGCGTACCTGGGGCAAAAAGCCCATATCGGCCATTTGGTCGGCTTCATCCAGCGCAGTGATCTGGACCGCATCCAAATGCAGCTTGCCCTGGTCAATTAGATCCTGGGCACGGCCAGGGGTAGCGACAAGGACATCAACGGGACGGGCGAGGGAGCGGATATGGTGATTGATATTTACCCCGCCAACGACAGCGAGCACTCTTAAGCCCAGCGTCGCCGCTGGTTCATCAAGGCGCTGGTGAATCTGAGTGGCCAATTCGCGCGTTGGGGCGAGGATAAGCGCACGGGGATGAGCAGGCTTGGATGCACCTGTTCCGGCAAGGCGGGCGAGCATGGGCAGGCCAAAGGTATAGGTCTTGCCCGACCCGGTAGGGCCGCGGCCGAGTACGTCTTTGCCTGCGAGGGCGTCGGGAATCGCGGCTTTTTGAATAGGAAACGGTTCGGTAATGCCTTCATTGTGCAGAACGTGCACCAGGCGCTGGGGAAGGCCGAGATCGGCAAAGGTAGTCATCGCTTTCCCATCCTATCGGCAGCGTGTCGGATCGCCGCATTCCACAAGAAAGACCTGCTTGGAAAAGCGAAAGGGGCCCTGAAGGGCCCCTGATCACGTCACTGCGAATCTAGTCGGTCTGGGTCAGGCTGCGGTCACCGGACCACTCAATGTGGAAGGTGCCCGGCTTGTCGGTGCGCTTGAAGGTGTGGGCGCCGAAGAAATCGCGTTGGCCCTGGATAAGGGCGGCGGGCAGGCGCTCGGCACGCAGGCTGTCGTAGTAGGAGAGGGACGACGCAAAGACCGGTGCCGGAAGTCCCAGCTGGGTAGCGGCGACTACCACGCGGCGCCAAGGGTCGATGAGGTCTTCCAGCTCGCCCTTGAAGTAGGGATCGAGGATCAGGGCGGGCAAGTCCGCATTATTGTCATAGGCTGCGCGGATGCGATCCAGGAACTTGGCGCGGATGATGCAGCCGCCGCGCCAGATGGTTGCTAGATCGCGCGGGTCAACGTCCCAACCGAATTCGTCGGACCCGGCCTTAATCTCGTCAAAGCCCTGGGAGTAGGCAATGAGCTTGGCGGCATAGAGCGCGCGGCGCACATCCTCGATGAACTCTGCCTTGTCCACGTCCAAGGACTTGATGGTGCCGGCGGGAAGCTGGCCTTCTTGGGCGGCGCTGCGCTGCGCGGTGGAGGAGGACAGCGCGCGGGCGAAGACGGATTCGGCAATACCGGTAATCGGAACGCCCAGCTCCAATCCATTAATGGCAGTCCAGCGGCCGGTGCCTTTCTGGCCGGCGGCGTCCACGATGATATCGACAAGCGGGGCGCCAGTCTCCGGATCCTTTTGAGCCAGAACCTCGGCGGTGATTTCAATGAGGTAGGAATCAAGGTCGCCGGAATTCCATTCGCGGAATACCTCTGCGATCTCGGCCGGCTCCATGCCCGCGCCATAGCGCAGCAGCTGATAGGCCTCGCCGATGACCTGCATATCGGCGTACTCGATGCCATTGTGGACCATCTTGACAAAATGGCCGGCGCCGTCTGCACCAATGTGGGTTACACACGGAGTGCCGTCCACGTTGGCAGCGATGGACTCAAGAATCGGGCCGAGGGTCTCCCACGACTCCTTGGGGCCGCCGGGCATGATGGCCGGACCGTTGAGCGCGCCCTCCTCGCCGCCGGAGATTCCGGCGCCGACGAAGTGCTTGCCGCGGGCGGCTACGTCCTTCTCGCGGCGAATGGTGTCAGTGAACAAGGCATTGCCGCCGTCGATGATGATATCGCCATCGTCCATGGCCTCGGCCAGCTGATCGATGACGGCATCGGTGGCCTTGCCAGCCTTGACCATAATGATTGCCTTGCGTGGGCGCTCCAAGGAAGCCACAAAGTCCTCGATGGTTTCCGAAGGTACGAAGTTGCCTTCCTCGCCGTGGGCCTTAATGAGTGCATGAGTCTTTTCAGGGCTGCGGTTATACACCGCTACGGTATTGCCGTTGCGGGCAAAGTTACGGGCCAAATTAGAGCCCATGACCGCCAATCCCACGACGCCAATCTGAGCAAGTTCATTCTTATCAGTCATGCTGCCTATCCTACGTCACTAGGATGCGAGGCTGGCATCAATGGCTAGGCTGGTGGACTATGTCGGATACGCAGAAACTCAATGACTTGCTCCACCTCGCGCATACGCGAGTGCTCAATGCAGAAGAACTGGAGTCTCTCAACGCCTTAAACGGCGGCCTTGCGGAATTGCTAGGACTGCAGTTCACCCACGTGGGCCCGCGCGAGGCCCGTGCGAAACTGCAGGTGCTGCCGGAGCATCACCAACCCTGGGGAGTAGCCAACGGCGGGTTGTATTGCTCCATCGCAGAAACCGTGGCCTCCATCGCTAGCGTGGCGGCTGCCGACGCCCCCGCAGTCGGCGTCAATAACTCCAGCGACTTCATTCGTTCCACAGGTGAGGGAGAGCTAGAAGCCGTTGCTACGCCCGTGCAGCTAGGCGGCCGCACCCACGTGTGGAGCGTTGAGATGCGGCAAGGCCGCGAGCTTATCGCCCGCACCACCTTGCGCACTATGATTCTGCGCTAGTTCACCCGAGCGGCGGTAAAAGACATGCCGTGGGCGGAAAGCCGCTCAAGATAGGGCTTTCCAAGTGCGGTGGCCGGGGTGAGTACGCCGCCTGCACGGCCGGCATTAGAGCGCGAATCGAGCAAGCAGAGCGCCGCCTGGCTCAGCATCATCGCGGTGACTTCATAGCCTGGGTCGCCTTGTGCCGACACAGTTGCCCGCCAGCGTTCGCCATCTTCGGTAATGCCGTGGTGGCTGACCTGGAAATGTGCGCCGCTAGGTCCGGGTTTCGGCAGGATCTTTTCCACCAGTGGGCGCAGGCGCGACTGAGTGCCATCAAAAAGTAGCTTGGTGGCGAGCGCCAACCCATAGGCGCGGGCGCGACCGGAAAGACCGGTGCCAGCCCACCATGCTTCCTTGTAAAACAGGCGTGCTCCCCACGCGCGCCCCAGCAGAGCGTTTGAGCGGCGCACCACGCGGGTATTGAACATGGACATGAAAAATGGTCCTACCCAGCCCACGCCGTCGACTTCTTTAATTTCGAAGTCTTTTTGGAGGCCGTCTAAGCGTGGACCGGACTTGGGATCTGGGTCCAGTGAGTAAGGATTGTGCAGGTTACGGGCTACCTCTTTGTCCGCGTGCGCGGCATGCGAGACCTGCAGGGAAGACTCGATGGTGCCCGGTGAGATTCCGCCTTTGAGCTTGTCGACGACCATCTGCACCCGTGCAAACGGCTTTCCTGCCGCTTGGTAGAGATTGAGCATGCCAATATCCGAGGGAACGGAATCAAAGCCGCAAGAGTGAACGATGCGCGCACCCGTGGAGTGGGCGGTGGCGTGGTGATTATCGATGCTTCGGCGAATAAAGGGAACCTCGCCGCAGAGGTCAACATAGTCCACGCCATGGCGCGCGCAAGCGGCAACGACGTGGTCGCCATACAGGCTGTAGGGTCCGACCACGGTGATTAGTACCTGGGTATTTTCCACCATGCGCTCCACAGCGTCAGCATCATCGGCGGCGGCGATGGCGATGTCCCAGTGCGGATTGAGTTCATCGCGCAGCGCGGCGAGCATCGGTCGGTTCCGGCCGGCCAGAGTCACCGAGGGCGCGTTAATCGAGGCAAGGTAGCGCGCCACCAATTGGCCGACCAGCCCGGTAGCGCCGTAAACAGTGATATCGCTCATAGTGCACGAGCGTACCGGAGGGATTAGAGCCAGTGGTTCTTGCGGAACCAAGCCCACAGGCCCACGACGACCAAGATCATGATGATAATCGCCATGGGGTAGCCCAACGCCCAGTGCAGCTCCGGCATGATGTCGAAGTTCATACCGTAGATACCCGCCACCAGGGTAGGCGCGGCCCACATGCCAACGACCGCGGAAATGGTGCGCATATCCGAGTTCTGCTGCATGGTTACCTTGGCTACCGAGGCGTCGATAAGCGAGGTAAGACGCTCATCGAAGCTGGATACTTGGTCCTTGACCACGAGCTCATGGTCGTTGACATCGCGCAGGTAGGAGCGCAATTGCTTGGAAATTAAATCCTTGTGGTCAGAGACCATGGATTTCAGTGCCACCGAAAGTGGGTCAATGGCATGCTTCATCTCCAGCACCTCACGCTTGAACATGTAGATGCGGTCTACATCAAATTTGAGGTTCGGGGTGAAGATTTCTTCTTCCAGCTCATCGACCTCGATGCTGATAAGACGGGAAATCTCCGAGTAGCGGTCCACCATCATATCCAGGATTTTCCAAGCCATGGCCACCGGGCCAAGCTCTACCAAGTCCTGTTCATCTTCTACCGTATAAGCCAGGTTGGGCAGCTTTGCGCCGTGGCGCACGGTGATGATGAAGTTGGAGCCCATAATCATCTGGATCTCACCGGTGGAAATGATCTGGCGCTTATCCGTGACCTCATCATGATCGCGGTAGTTCACGGATCGTGCGACAACGAAGAGCTGATCATCGTAGCGCTCGAGCTTAGGGCGCTGGTGGGCCATAACGGCGTCTTCCACGATAAGTTCGTGGATGCCAAACTGGGAGGCCACCTTAGTCATCTGAGACTCATAGGGCTCATGCAGGCCCACCCAAATAAATCCGCGGCCGTATTCCTCAATGGCTTCCAGCGCGGAGCTGGTGGAATACTCCCCGGGAAGCGCTTCGCCATCGACAAAGACGCGGCAGTGTTCGATGGCGCGCTCTGGTGGTACCGGCAGGGAAGTGGGCTTACTAGGAGGCTCGGGTTTCTTGCGGCCCCTAAAGCGTGAAGGTACGGATGGCATCTTTTCAGCCTCCTTTGCGCGGTAGTGCGGATATTGTCCCAATGGGCAGGCGGCGATTTTACGCAGCGGGTAAATCTTACACCGAAGGCGGGTAATATAATCGAATCTATGCCTACGTGGAAAGAAGTAACCGAAGCTAATCCCGAGCACTCCCATAACTTTGCTCGCAAATGGAAGGTGCTAGCCGCACAGGGTAAAGACATCAATGGCGAGGCCCGGCTTATCGACGCCATGGTGGAGCGCAACTCCACCATCCTCGATGCCGGCTGTGGCACCGGGCGTGTGGGCGGTGAGCTGCTTCGCCGTGGCCACAGCGTTGTAGGCGTCGACGTAGACCCCATTCTCATCGAGCACGCTGAGCACGACTTCCCAGAGGGGCAGTGGTTCGTGGGAGATCTGTGCGAGGAAGAGGTACCAGAAGGCCCCTTTGATATCGCCGTATCCGCAGGCAATGTCATGGGCTTTCTAGCCAAGGACGGCCGCGAGCCCGCGCTGCGCAATATCTATAATTCCCTCAAGCCCGGTGGTCGCCTCGTCACCGGCTTTGGCGAGGGCCGTGGGTGGGAATTTGCTGATTTCCTCGACATGGCCCAGAAGGTGGGCTACCGAGTAGACTTCACTTTCTCCTCGTGGGACATGAAGCTCTTCTCGGAGCATTCCACCTTCCTCGTCGCCGTCCTTTCGCGGCCCGGCTCAGACCTTCTGGCTTAAAAGCGCCTATCGGCTTGGTCGAAGAAATCGACCTCATGGTGGCTGGCGGTAATATAGGCGCGCTCGGCACGCAGGCGGGTGCGCTCATCCGCGCCGGCGAGAGCTTGTTCGACGATGTCGAGGCTAGCGCGAACCCCGTTGAGGAAGTCCTCGCCGCCGTACATGGAGAGCCAGGAGTGATAGGGGTGTTCGGGGGAATCAAATTCTGCGAGGTGAAGGCCTACTTCTGCATATAGCCAGTAGCAGGGCAGTACCGCCGCAGCGCCCACCACGTAGTCATCCGTGTGCGTCGAGCGGATGAGGAAATCCGTATAGGCGCTAGTTACCCGGGAGGCTGCGGTCGTGATATTGCTTTCGAGCCAGCCGCGGTGCAGCTCGGCCTCCACCGCCAAGCAATCATGCGCTCCCTCAGCCCAGTGCAGCTGCTGTGCCGCTTCTGGGGCTTGGCTGGCGAGGCGAGCTAACGCCTTGGAATAAGCGTTCAGGTACTGGGCATCTTGGTCGAGGTAGAAGCCAAAGGCATCCTTTTCCAACGCTCCCGTGCCCAAGGCCCGAATAAAGGGCAGATCCTTGATGGCCTCCCAGTATTCCCCGGCTAGGTTCCACAGGCGTTGCGTGTGTGGGCCGGCCGCGGAAACGCGGGGCTGGTCGACGTTTTCCGGTTCTACCAGGTTGCCGGATAAGTACGGCTGGGGCAGGGTAGAGGCAGCCTGCATGAGACGCTGCGAGCGATGCAGGTGGTCCACGGGCCCGTGTCCCTTGCCCACGTGAAGCGCATCCGCATGGGCAATGGCCTCGTGCAGCCATTGGGTGGACCACGTTAGAGCTGCCGCGGGACTATCGCCGGCTCCCAGGCGAGTGGCTAGGGCAGAGGAAAGGGAACAGCCAGTACCATGCGTATTCTTCGTGTCCACACGGCTGGAAGCAACGCGGTGCACGGACCCATCCGTATTGACCACTGCATTGTCGGCAATGTCGGCATCGAGGTGCCCGCCCTTGACGACGACCGCGGTACCAGCACCCTTCGCCCATTCCTTCGCCGTGGCAATGGCCTGCTCAAGATCGCCCGCCTCGTCCGTCTGGGTAAGGACTGCCAATTCCTTTAGGTTCGGAGTGATGAGGTCCACCTGTGAGCAGAGATCGCGCACGGCCTGTTCTGCTTCCTTTTCCAGCAGGCGATCTCCACTGGTAGCCACCATGACCGGATCAAGTACCACGGGAACATCGTCCGGCAGGCGGCGCAGGAAGTCTGCGACCTTGGCGGTAATGGCGGCGTCGGCAAGCATGCCAATCTTTACCGCATCAACCTCCACATCGTCGATGACGGAGTCTAGCTGCTCTTGCAGAAAGTCCACCGGTGGTACGTGGACGCTGCGGACCCCCTGGGTGTTTTGAGCCACCAACGCAGTCACCACGCTCATGCCGTAGCCGCCTGCGGCAGAGATGGATTTCAGATCGGCCTGAATTCCTGCTCCGCCGGTGGGATCGGTTCCGGCAATGGACAGTACTCGGGGATAGATGCCTTTAGCCATGGAAAGCCTCCTTAAGGTGGGCGGCAGCTGCTGCGGGGTCCTCGGCCGCCATGATGTCGCTGACTACGCAAATTCCGGCAAACTCGCTGCCCGCCAGCTCGTGCGCATTATGGGTCTTGATTCCGCCGATGGCGACGGACTCGATGCCACGCTCACGTGCGGCGTGGGCGAGTGATGCGGCCGCAGCCGTACCCATGCCGGCCGGGGCGTTTTTCTTCGTTGCGGTCGAATGCACGGGCCCGATGCCGATGACATCTGGGCGCGCATCGTCCGCAATAGCAGCAAGCTCTTCGTTACTGCCGATGGATAAGCCAATAAGCTGGCCCTCACCCAGCTTCTCTCGGGCCTCGCGAAAGGCCATGTCATCCTGCCCAATGTGTAGGTGGCAGCCGAGTTTTGCGGCCACTTCTACGCGGTCATTGATGAATAGTGGGACATCGCCCAGTACGCCAAGCAGCTCGCGGGCCGTGCGCTCAATCTGTTCGTCGCTAGCTTCCTTGTCCCGGAGCTGAACAACGGTAACGCCGCCGCGTACAGCCTCCTGCACGATGGAGACCACGTTGTCTCGCCCGCCAGCCAGATCTGGATCGGTGACCAGGTAGAGCGTCCAGTCAATAGACACTTAAACCTCCTCCACGTCAGTGAGCTTGACCAGGCCCTCGATGTCCGCCGGCGGGACATCGTAGAGCGCATCCAGCCAAGCAACGGCAAAGGAGCCGGGGGCATGGTGTTTTTCGGCGGCCACGCTTCCCGCCGCGCCAACGTGTGCGTGGGCGGCGATGGTCGCTTCGAAAGGATCCTCCCACGCTGCCAGATATGCGGCACAGATAGCACCAAGCGAACAGCCTGTACCGATGACGTTTTGGAGCATCGGGTGCCCCGATTCGAGGTAGACGGCACGAGTTATATCGCCGACATGGACGATAAGGTCCCGCGGGCCGGAAATGGCCACGACGGCGCCGGTATCCCGGGAAAGTGCTACTGCCGAATCTAGGGCGGCTTCCACGCCATCGGTAGATTCGACGCCACGGCCGCCCTGCCCAGTACCTGCGAGGGCGATGATTTCTGAGGCGTTGCCACGAATTGCGCCCGGGCCGAGTGGCAGCACCTCGTGCATGAATTCGGTGCGGTGGTTCAGTCCACCGGCGCCTACCGGATCGAGTACCCAGGGGGTGTGGGCGGAGTTCGCCCCAGCGATAGCCTCGCGCATGCCGCCGTATTGCTCTGAGCTGGGCGTGCCGCAATTGATGAGTACGCCGCTGGCTACCTGGGCGAATTCGCGCGATTCCTCCGGCGTATCGACCATCGCCGGGCTAGCCCCGATGGCCAGCAGGGCATTGGCGGTGACGTTGCTGACGACCTTATTGGTCAAACATTGAATAAGCGGCGTGGACTCGCGCACAGCGTCGTGTGCGCGCAGAAAAGCATAATCCACAACTATCCCTTCGCTAGTTCTAACTGAGTGCAGGTTCGATGGGTATTTCTCAGCCGCACCGCGTGCGGCACCCCATGTTGCGTGTCTCAGCCTAACAAAGGTCACGGAAACTATGTGCGAAAATCGGCGTTCGGTCGCCACAGTAGTGGTATCGCCGGCGCTAGCAACAGGTAGCCAGGGAAAATAAAAATCGCCGCCCAGAGCCTGCTTTCCAGCAGGTGGGGCGGCGATGCGAGCGAGGAGGTATTACTTCTCGTTCTTGTTAATGATATTGCGTGCGATGCGCTGCTGGGTGGTGATCTCCAGGTTGCCGCGATCGCGGGAAAGGATATTGGTTGCCCAGTTGACCAGCACGGCCAAGCGGCTGCGCAGACCAATGACGTAGGTCAGGTGCAGGCCGAGCCATGCTACCCAACCGGCAAAGCCGCCGAACTCGGTCTTGCCCAGCTTAACGACGGCGTTGAAGCGCTTGACGATGGCCATGGAGCCCTTGTCGAAGTAGTCGAAGGCTTCCTTCTCATTTGCGGTAGATTCCTCGTCCACCTTGGCCTGGATGAGCTTTGCGACGTGCGCGCCACCCTGGATAGCAACCTGTGCCAGACCCGGCAGGCGGTTGAGAGAGATCATGTCACCGACCATGTAGACGTTATTGTGCTCGCCCACGGTCAGGTCCTCGTTGACGGAGACGCGACCTGCGCGGTCTGCCTCGACGCCAGCCTGCTCTGCAACCATCTTGCCCAGCGGGGAAGCGGCCACACCAGCGGACCAGATCTTGGTAGCACCCGTCAGGGTGGTCTCCTCCTCGGTCTTCATGTCCTTGTAGGTGACGGTGTCCGCAGTTACATCGGTCACCATCGCGTTCAGGTGAACCTGTACGCCTTCCTTTTCCAAGGTGCGCTGAGCCTTGCGGCCCAAGCGCTTGCCGAATGGCGGCAGTACCTGTGGGGCGCCATCGAGCAGGTAAATCTTGGCCGAGGTGGTGCCGTAGTTGGAATAGACATCGTTGAGGGTACGGTTTGCCAATTCGGCAATCTGGCCGGTGAGCTCTACGCCGGTTGGGCCAGCGCCAACGATGATGAAGGTGAGCAGGCGCTCGCGCTCCGCAGGGTCGTCGGTAAGCTCTGCCTTCTCAAACGCCGAGATGATGCGAGAGCGCAGCTCCAGGGCATCGTCCAAGGTCTTCATGCCTGGGGCGAATTCAGCGAAGTGGTCGTTGCCAAAGTAGGACTGACCGGAACCCGCGGCGACAACCAGGGAGTCATAAGCATAGGTGCGAGAGAACTCGTCTTGCTCGGCGGTCACCGTCTGATCCGCCAGGTTGATATCAGTAACCTCAGCGTTGACGAAGTGGACGTTGTCCTGATCGCGCAGCAGCTGGCGGGTGGAAGGGGCAACCTCACCGGCGGAAATCATGCCGGTTGCTACCTGGTACAGCATCGGCTGGAACAGGTGGTGGTTCTTCTTATCGATGAGGGTGATTTCCACATCGGCGTTCTTCAGCTTCTGAACGGTGTTGAGACCACCGAAGCCGGCGCCAACCACGACGACGTGGTGGCGGCCACCGTTGGGGCGATAAGGGGTATCAGTCATGGATTTAATGCGACCTTCCTTAAGAAAGCTAATGTTTAGTACCCGTACAGTCTAAACACTTCAAACAGAACGCGCATACTTAATGACTGATAAACTTCCGCCGCTGCGTTGCGGTTTCCGTGGGAAGAACCGGCGCGGCTGTCCGGAGCGCCTCAACCGGGGTGCGCACAAAGCTGACTAAGGTTGTTCCGGATAGTGACTTCCTCCGCCCACCAAGGAGCGCACCTGGCATTATGACTTTTAGCCGCCCTGAGCATTTGAGCTCTATCGATGCAGAATCCTGGCCCAATGTGGCTACGGTTCCCGCACCTCGTTGGCCTGGAATGAAAACCCGCCGGGCAGAGGCAGAATTTGCCAAGGCCTGCGATGATGCCGGACTAGAACTAGACCTAGAAGCCGAAGGCGGACCAGATCTCAAGGTGGGGCATGATGCCTTGTTTGAGCGCATTGCCGCTAGCGGCTGGCTGGGATTTGCGGAAAGTTATATGGCAGGAGAGTGGACCGTTACTTCTTCCTCGCAGCTGGTAAAGGTCCTCGGCCGCTTATTGGGAGTGGGTTACCTCCCCAAAGCCAAGATGCTGGGTGCCGGTAAGTCGGAGCCAGGGGAGCTGCCGCTGGAATTGGTTCGACTCTATGCCGGCGATGGTTTAAGCCATGTCGGTGGAATTTTCTCCAGTGGTGTACCGACCACCATAAGGGAAACGGTGGAAAGCTATAGCCCCAAGGCTGGCCGCAAGGAGCCGAAGAGCCACTTCGTCGATGTCACGACGCTGAGTGAGCCCACGAGAGTGGACAGGGATGATCTGGGAGATGCGCAGCGCCGCGCGGCGGATTGGCTGCTTGACGTCACCCGTACCGGCGCCGGAACCCACCTGTTGGTGTACCCGGCTGCCGGAATGCAGCCAGCGATGCGGGCGACTAAGCGACGCGCTACGGTTGACGTTTTGACCAGTGATGTGGACCAAATGAGCCACATGCGCGAGGCC
Source organism: Corynebacterium sp. ACRPJ (assembly GCF_022347345.1). Taxonomy (NCBI): domain Bacteria; kingdom Bacillati; phylum Actinomycetota; class Actinomycetes; order Mycobacteriales; family Corynebacteriaceae; genus Corynebacterium; species Corynebacterium sp. ACRPJ. The sequence continues at coordinate 196,346 of NZ_JAKRNC010000003.1, read as the reverse complement.
CTCGTACTAGAGGGGGCAGACGATTCCATCCATGTCGAGCGCATTCCCGGCGTCGTCCCGAACCCCAAGCAGTGGCACGGGCACTATGACGCCATCGTCACCGTAGAAAAGGTAGAGCAACTCAGCGCTAGCGAGCGCAAAGAATATATCCGCGCAGTCGACCGGTTCTTGACGCCTAATGGGCGGGCAGGAATCCAGTCCATCGTGGCGACCGAGTCAATGACGGAGGCCGGTAAGGCATCGCTTCAGGCCTTACGAGCCTATGTGTGGCCGGGGTTGGACTATCCGCGCACCACGGAAATGCACCAGCTAGTAGATAAGAACTCTAACCTGCGCATCGTGTCCGAAACACACGTGGGCACCCATTACTTGGAGTCCCTGCGTCAGCAGCGTTCCTTTTTCGATGGGCACCTGCGGGAAGCAGCGGCCGCTGGCTTCGACCCAGTCTTCCGCCGCTTGTGGACCTTCCAATTTGCCCTCCGTGAGGCCCTTATGACGCTCGGGATGATTGACTCGGTGCAATTTGGGTTGGCCCATCGCAACCGCGGGGGCCGGCGTTAGGCGGGTGGCCGTTAGGCAGGTAGCACTTAGGCCGGCGGCAGCTCGTCGAAGTTCTTCATCAGATCCGCGCTGGGCACAAAGAAATTGGTGCCCGTAAGCGCAGTGGAGAAGTCCAAGATGCGGTCGTAGTTTCCCTCCGGCTTGCCAATGAACATATTGCGCAGGCGCTCCATGACGTTTTCTGGGTCCTTGGCATAGCCGATGAAGTAAGTGCCCATCTCACCCGCGGTGAAAGAGCCGAAGACCATGTTCTCGCGGTAAATATCTTCCTCAAGGTCATTGAGGGCTACGTGAGAGTTAGTGGGCTTGGTATCGTCATCCAACTCGATATCGTCGGCCTTGGTGCGGCCGATGACCTTTTCTTGCTCCTCGGTGCTCAGCTCGTTCCACTTGGCCAGGTCGTGGATATATTTTTGAACGGTGACGTAGGAGCCACGGGGGTAATCGGCGTCGTCGCCAAGCAGCACGGTATCCAAAGCCTCCTCGGCGAGGGGATTGGCGGTGCCATCCACAAAGCCTAGTAAATCGCGCTGGTCCAGGTACTTAAAGCCGTGGGTCTCATCGATAACCCTGGCGGCATCGCCCAGCTGATCCAGTACCTGGCGGGCCATCTCATGGCACAGGTCATAGGTAATCGCACGGAAGTGGAGAAGAACATCGCCTGGCGTGGCCGGGGCCTTATGTGCGGCATCGATTGCCTCAAATTCCTTCAGGCGTTCCGGCATAGGCGCGCTGGTCAAACGTGGCCACATGGAGGCACCAATGCCGACTACGGTATAAAGTTCGCCTTCGTTATAGCGGAAGTTCACGGATTTAAACAGTCCGGCAAACCCCGTGAGCATATCGCGAGTGGCTTGCTCGCCGCCGTCCTTGATTTCAAGGACGAGGAAGAGAGCTGCGCGGGAAGGCTTATCTACTACGTGCTGAATCGTCATGTTGTCGATTCTACGCACCCTGTGGAGATGAGGTACGTTCGCCGGCTTGGAATCGCCCCTGATAGAGACCTGCTTGGCCGTTATATGCGCTAGTGTGCATTTTGGTTGAAAACTAACCGATAGCCGGGTGAGAAGATGTGGACATGGATACGAAGAAGTAGAAGAAAAGGAACCGCGCGGCTCTTCGTATTGTTTGCGCGGAAAGACGATTCATATGATGAGTCTTTTGCAGGAGTTGCGCTGACGCGCGCTCAAGAAAAAGCGATGGGACAATGTGTAGACCGCTCAGGGGTAACCTGTTGGACTGAAGAAGCACACCTGCGTGGGTGGAAAGGTCCACTGGATGTAGAACACCATCCGGAAGTGGTCTACCTGGTTCTTAGCGGTGGACACGCGCAGGGATCGGATCCGTCGAGAGCAGAATTCGATCCAGAGCTTAAGGCCGCATGTGCTACGAGAGGTCTAGCCGAAAAAGAGGTCATCCGGCGTATGAGAAATGACGAGAGCCCAATTGTCGTGAAGGAATGGCACATCTGGGAAGCTACATTCGGGCGAGTGTTGTCAGGAGCGAACGACAGAAGCGAGGTGCAGGTATCAATGTATGGAGTCAGGAACTAAAAGGGGGAATGCCACCCCTAGTTAAAATGACATAATGTACATTATCGGACAATTACAGATATCCGGAGGTTATCGTGTGTCGCCCCCATAGGCGCCCCGGGCGCTAACACATCTTCCCGGTCCATCTAGTGGGCCCCGGTTCAGCATCCTTAAATCTCCATGCAATGTTACAGCGCTTTGCTTGGCAACGCCTCGTGGCCTCTGCGTGGTCTCTGCCGCGCCATCCACCGGCCGCCAGACCCGGTCCCAAGTATCGATCCTGGCTGTAGCTCATTGGAGCTCGGATTTGCGGCGGCCGGGCCCATCTATCTTTCGGACTTCTTCATTCCGGGGCCAACCTTTGGCGGAGTTGTTTCGCTCGGGGGCAGAAAACCTAATATTGGGCGAAAATACGCCCTACTGGCAGGACTAGCCACACCACTATATAACGTCACACTGACGTTATTCGAGGAAGTTCCCCCAACACCGTGAAGGTCTAATTAGCGATTCCGGTAAGCGCTCCACAACTGCCAGATAGTCAACAGCGCCAAAAGAACCGAGATGGCCACAATGACCCACATCTGTTGAACGGCTACGAAAATGGTAAAGCCGATGACGACGACGAGTCGCAGCCACATAAACGGGATGATTTGACGGGAATTCACAGGCTAAGCCCTCGCTAGTTTTTCTCGAAGGAAATGCGGAGATTTACCTCGCCATTTTCCTCGACCTTCGCGGCGAGCATCTCTGGGGTCTCCACACCATAATCAAGGCGATCAACTGGCACGGTGCCACCGATGACGATCTGATCACCATCGCGAAGAACGTCGAAGTCTTGGGAAATCTCGTGCGTTTCATCCTTGATAGTCAGATCTCCGGTGAGCTTGACAGTGCCAATGGAGCCGTCATCCGGGACGTCGGCAAGCGAGGCCGGCTTAGTCAGCTCAAAGGATGCCTCTGGGAAAAGCTGGGTCTCAAAGAGCTTGGACTTCATGTTCTGATCGCGGACCTTCTTATCCGTGGTCAGCTCATCCATATCAACGGTGACCGCGGCGGTTTTCAGGGTGGAATCAGAAATTTCCGCCTGGCCGGTTACCTCCGTGGTTGAGCCCGATGTGGTGGTCTTTTCCGCAGGTAGAACCTCATTAAAGGTAAAACCAACCGAGGTATGGTTATTAGCACGGCCCTTGGCTACCTCCCAGGCGCCATCGAGCTCCGTTGATGCGGCCTTTGCGCCGTCGGCGGAAACTGGTTCGGTCTTTACTCCGGCGCCCTTGAGGAGCGAATACACCATCGGGCCAATGGCCACGGCGGTGAGCAACACAATCAGCACCACAAAGATGGTGATGACGAGCTTGCGGTTATAAAAAAGCTTTTTCATCTTCTATCGAAGTCCTTCTAGGCGTCGCGCCAGGGCAACAAGCTCTTCGCACAAATCGGCAAGTTCCTGCGCACTAGCGCCTTCCTCCGCGGCGGTATTGATATCTTCTGCGGAACAACGTAGTTCAAAAAGTCCGTCGCGCAAACTCTCTGCCTTTTCTGGAGTGAGGATCACGGCATTGGCTGGAATCCCCGTGCCACTGACGTTATTTCTTTGCTCATAAGCACGCTGCTTACAGGAGGCGCTGCAAAACTTCCGTGGCCGTCCCCTACCGCCTTGGTCAATGTCCTTCCCACACCATTGGCAGGAACCGACGTTGCGTTCACGACTAGCTGTACGGATCACCCGATACACTTTAGTCCATTTTGGGCGGGCTGGGAACAAAGACGCGTGGGTGTTCGTTATAATTGGTAGCTCTTAGGCGAAGTTTTGCTTCGCACTCAATCAGGGATCTCTTTGAAAAGGATGATGTTGCATGGCAGATCGCGTACTCCGTGGCAGCCGTATGGGCGCAGTCAGCTACGAAACCGACCGCGACCACGACCTCGCACCGCGCCAGATGGTGAAGTACCGCACCGAAGACGGCGAGATTTATGAGGTGCCTTTCGCGGATGATGCCGAAATCCCTGAAGAATGGATGTGCAAGAACGGCAAGCTGGGCCACCTGGTAGAAGGTGAAGGCGTTGAGTCTAAGCCCGCTAAGCCACCACGCACCCACTGGGATATGCTGCGTGAGCGCCGCTCCATCGAGGAGCTCGATGAGCTGCTTGAAGAGCGCATTAACCACCTGCGCTCCCGCCGCCGTTCCGCAGCTCGCCTCTTGAAGGAACAGCAGGAGCAGCAGCAAAAGAACTCTTAAAGTTCTGCGGCAGCAAAAAGGCCCGTACCTCCCTAGTCTGACTAAGGGACGGTACGGGCCTTATGCGTTGCGGTGGCGCCTACTTCTTGAGCTGCGCAATCTGGTGCTTTGCCAGATGGCCAATCTCGCTGGCGAAGTCAGAAACCCAGCCGGCACCCTTGCGGGCCTGAACGTTTAGGTCATGAATGGAGCCGTCCTTGACTTCACGGTTGACCAACTTGGATACGGCGCCGCCAAAATCCTGCAGCTGCTCAGCGCGATGAGCAACGCCCCACTTGGTTACCTCGAGCAAGGAATCCTTCACGAAGGAACCATCCAGCTTGGACTCGCCATATTCGCGCTCGGTGAAGGTAATGGGAACCTCCCGAACGTCGAAGCCAGCCTTTACGGCACGGAAGGCCAGATCAACCTGGAAGATGTAACCGGCCTTGGATAGCTCATCAAAGTCGATGGACTCGAGCAGCTCGCGGCGGAACGCACGGTAACCAGCGGTCATATCGGACAGGCCAGCGCCCAGCGCTACGGAGATGTAGATATTGCCAAGGCGGGAGAGGTACTCACGAGAGGCCGGCCAGTTCACGGTCTCGCCACCCGGGATATAACGGGAGCCGATAACCAGGTCCGCGCCCTTGTCCACCTCTTCCAGCAGCAGGTGAAGCTGTTCCGGGGCGTGGGAGCCGTCTGCATCCATCTCGCACAGCACTTGGTAGTCGCGCTCCAATCCCCACTCAAAGCCGGCGATATAAGCGCCTAGCAGGCCGCCTTTGCCCTCGCGGTGAAGAACATGGATGTGGTCATCTTGCGCTGCGAACTCATCGGCCTTGTCACCAGTTCCATCGGGAGAGTTATCGTCCACGATGAGGATATGTACCTCTGGGACGGCCTCGCGGACGCGTCCAGTAATGAGAGGAAGATTTTCGATCTCGTTATAGGTCGGGATGATGACCAAGGTCGAGGATTCAAGCGTGCTCACAGTGTTTATGCTCCTACGTATGTATCTGTGCCGGAGCGGCGCGGGGTGCGTCGCAGGCGGTTTGTGCGCAAAGCTACCAGTGCGCAGACTGTTCCAATAATAACCATGAGCCATTGCAGGGGCGAACCAAACCTGACGGAAAAGGTCTCGCCGCTACGCAAGGGCAACTGTTCTACCAATGCCTCCGGCGTGAAAATCTCCGTGGACTGGCTAACGTGTCCATCTGGGTGAACAATGGCGGATACTCCAGAAGTCGCCGCCACCACCACGGCTCGGTCCGTCTCCATTGCACGCAATCGGCTCATGGCCAATTGCTGGTAGGTCATATCGGAATGGCCAAAGGTGGCGTTATTGGTGGGAGTAGTCAGCAGTTCTGCACCATTTTTCACCGACTCCCTAAAGGCGCTATCGAAGGAGACCTCGTAGCACGTGGCCACGCCAACCGGCACGCCCGCCATGGAGACCACACCTGGGCCGTCGCCGGGCTTAAAATCGCCGGCGAGGTCCACATAGTCAGAAAATTTGGCAAAGAAATCCCGCATGGGCATAGTTTCGCCGAAAGGTTGTAGGTACTTCTTATAGTGATGGTCTCCCACCGTATGACTAGGAGCGAAGACCTGCATTGTGTTGCGGGCCCCCACCTCATCCCGCGTGGCGGTGCCAACCAAAACAGGTGCGTCTATCGCATCGACGGCGCCGCTGATTGCCGAGGCTGCCTTGCCGTCACGGAATGGGTTGATATCAGAGGAGTTTTCGGGCCAGATGACTAGGTCAATGTCTTTTTCGCGGGCGGCCAGCTTCTTTGTTTCGGCCACGTGGTTGTTGAGGACCGCTTGGCGTTGCCCAGCGAAGTCTAGGCCCATGCGAGGTACGTTTCCTTGGATTGCGGCAACCTTTGCTTCCCCGACAGTGGAATCGTCTCGGTTGATTCCCAAGCCTGCCACCGTCGCGCTTGCAAGGGGAAGGATCGCTGCTAAGAGTGCGACGCTCTTTGCCTTCCATCCACGTTGAATCAGCAGCGCAGCGAGACCGCAGCCGCACAGAACAGTGGCTGTGGTAATGAGCGAGGTTCCACCCCACGGCGCGAGGTTGGCTAGCGGTCCGTCGATTTGTCCCCAAGCCAATTTCACCCAAGAGAAACCGCCGAATGGTACCGAAGAACGCAGCACCTCCACCGCGAGGTAGAAGAATGGGAAGGCAATAAAACCGTACTTCCACCGCGCTACTGCTGCGCCGCCAAGGCCCAGTACAATGGCGTATACCGAAAGCCATATAGCCAAAGCGATGTATGGCCCACTGCCCACTAATTCGCCGATCCATGGCAGCGTCAGCAGGTACAGCACGAGCGAATGCGCGACTGCAAGAAGCGCGCCCACACGGGCGGTAACGTGCCTAGTTCCCCACGGCAGCAAGCTCGCGTACAGCAAGCCCACGCCCACAATGGCAGCCCACCACCAGCCACGGGGCTCTATGGCGGCATATGTGAGCAGACCGGAAAGGCCCGCCACTACGAGGCGGGCAAGAGTTAGCACCACTAGCTCTTTCCGCCCTTGGACTCGCCACCGGAGGGTCCGAAGTCATCTGGATCCAGGTTCTCGCTCCAACGGCGGATCTCTTCCTCATCCAACACTTCATGCGGGCCAGCATCCTGCATGCTGGGGTGCCCACTTTGTGTTGCTTGGCCACGACCAAAGGAGCCAAAGTCGCCATAAGAGTCGTGCTGCTGTGCCATTGGGGTGGCCTCGTAGATCTTAACGCCCATGTTTTCGATCTTGCGGTACAAGGAGGCCGCTAGCACCGTGCGCAAGACGGCGCGGGTCGGCGAGAAGATAAAGAGGGCTCCGAGGATCGTCGTCAAGAAGCCCGGCAAAGAAAGCAACATGCCGCCTACCAAGGTAAGGCCCACATTGCTGGCGGTCTTGCCCACATTGCCGGCGTGAACGACGTATGTACCGTCCCCTGTGCGTTCGACCTGCTTTCCCATCAAGCGGCGCACTTCAAGGCCAGCGATGGACATTCCGAAGAACATGGTGACAAAGAGTGCGATAAGCGCCCAGCCAACGCCGATCCATTTTGAGACGGCCCAAAAAGTCAGGGTCTCTGCGACCATGTAGAGAGCAAAATACATAAACGGCATGGCCTCAGTCTAACGAGGCAGACTGATAAAGTGCTGGCAACACTCATGCGCGAGGCTGCAGCCACGGCAGGTTAAACTAGTGCGCATGTTTACTCCTGCGCTTTTTGAAGACCCCCAGTACGGCACGTGCATCCGCATCCACGTTGCCGGCGGCAGCACCCACGCCCAGGATTGGGTTACTTTGGCGCAGTGCGCCAGTGCTTGTGCGGATGGGTATGTCTACATCGACCGGTTCTCTGCAATCGAGCTGCGCGGGATCAAAGACGTGGAAGCGCTCAATCAGCAGCTCCAGGAATTGCAATTGCGCGCCACGGCGATGCCGGTGCTGGCTTCGCCTTTGTCGACGGAGGCCAAGCACACGGCCCAGAACATCGCGGCTGAGCTGGAAGCGGCGGAAGGCGGTCCCGGGATTGCCGTCATTGCCCACGACGACGTACCGACCGGTGCGGCTGCAGTCAGCCTTAGCATCGACGGGGACGGTGCCCTGCGCCTTGAGCGCTCCCCGCTTGGCGACGCCCCCTCGGCCCCACTGACTCCACAGGCTGCTGCCCAACACTATGAGGAGGCGCTCCAAGGCGCCGAATCCCTAGAGCATAATGCCTCCGCCCTGGCAGAACCCGGACCCATTGGCTGGCTGGATCAGCATTTGCCTGCCGGCATCGTTGATCTGGGTGCCGGCGTGCACCGCGGCGCCATCCCCGCTGAGTTTGCCCAGCTTATCGGCCAGTTAGAGGTAGACATCACCGTCACCCCGTGGGGCGGATTAGTCTTTCACAATATTGCCGAGGGCGACGCCGAAGTGGTACTGCGCGTACTCGCCCCACGCGGATTCATCTTCGATATCAACTCTCCCCTGCTGCGCGCAGAGTAAAAGAACGCAGGATCTAGCGCGGCATGTGCCGCCATATTGGGCGCGGTACAAGCCGCATGACCCACGCGAGGCCCTGCAGAGCCCGAGGAATCCACACGGTGCGCGAACGCGGCTTACCGCGCCGTGCATCGCGGTCAATGCAGCCGACAACTGCCTCGGCCACATCTGCTGGACGCACGGAAAGCGGCGCTGGCTTCATTCCTTCCGTCATGCTGCCGATGACAAAGCCAGGACGCGCGGTAATAAGGCCTACCTGGCTGCCGTGCAGCTTGTCCGCCAGCCCCTGACAAAAGGCATCAAGACCGGCCTTGGTAGATCCGTACACGTAGTTTGCCCGGCGGGCCCTCCAGCCTGCTATCGAGGAAAAGGCGACGATATGACCGCGGTGCATGCGCTGGGAAACCAGCGTAAGCAGTGAAATCTGCGCGGCATAATCGATTGTGGCGATGTCGACCGCGTGGGCAGCATCGCGTTCTGCCCGCTGCTGATCGCCCAAGATGCCGAAGGCTACAACGGCAAGCTCGAGGGGGCCTGCCAGCTCTATGGCGCGATCGACCACACCGGCATGGGACGGAAAATTTGCGGCATCAAAATCAAGAAGATGAACGCTGCGCGCACCCGCCGCCCGGAGCTGGTCTTCCACGCCTTCCATACCGTGGGTGCCTCGAGCGGCGAGCACAATATCTTGGCCTGGGGCTACTCTCCTAGCGATTTCTCCGCCGATATCGCTACGGCCGCCCAGAATCAGTACGCCAGCCATTAACGGACGTCACGCGGAGCTTGGTTCAGGGACTCGTAGCCATCGTTGGTAAGCACCACGATGTCTTCCAAACGCATACCCCACTTGCCTTCCAAGTAAATACCCGGCTCAATGGAAAAGGCCATGCCCTCTTCCAAGGCGAGATCGTTGCCTTCCATGATGAAGGGCTCCTCGTGCGTGGACAGGCCGATGCCATGTCCGGTGCGGTGGACAAAGTAGTCGCCCCAGCCTGCTGCAGAGATCGCCTGGCGGGTGATGGCATCGATGTCTGCGGCGGTGCTGCCGGGGTGGGCTGCGGCGCGGGCGGCACCTTGGGCGTCGGCAAGCACGGCATAGGCATCCTGGAAATCCCGCGGAGCCTTGGAAATATCTCCGCCCACTACGTAGGTGCGGGTGCAATCGGAGTGGTAGCCGGAAGGCAAAGTGCCTCCGATATCGACGACGACTGGCTCGCCCTCAGCCAACACGCGATCCGAAAAGCTATGGTGCGGGTTGGCGCCATTGGGGCCCGATCCGACGATGACGAAATCGATAACGGAATGCTCCTGCAGGATGAGCTTTTCCAGTTCGTGGGCCACCTCGGCCTCGGTGCGGCCGGCCTGCAAAAGCTGTGGTACCTGCGCGTGGACCGCGTCAATGGCATGGCCAGCCTTGCGCAGCTCAACAATCTCAGCCTCGTCTTTGCGGGTAAAGAGCTCGGCTAACGCATAAGTGGCCAGTTCATAGCTGGCGTGTGGAAGCAGATCTTGGAAACGCAACACGTGGTCTGCAGTCAGCGACTGTCCCAGCGCTACCTTGCCTAGTCCGTCGCCTGCGCCACGCAGTGCAAGCTCATAAGGATTTTCTCCGTCATTCCAGCCACGCAACTCCACATCCAGCTCACCTACTGGTGCAGCCTTGATATCGGTGATATCGGTATTGGGCGCGGCGATCCATGCATTGCCCTGCTGCGGCACAACCAAGACCGTCAAGCGTTCGTGGGAAGAAACCCAGGAGCCGGTGAGGTAGGCAAAGTCTGGTCCCGTGCCAATGAGGAGCAGATCGATGCCCTTTTCTGCAGCTGCCTTTTGGGCGGCGTGCAGACGCTGGGCGTAGACATCAGCGGAAAAAGTCTGAGTATCAGTCATGCCCCAGAGTCTACTCGTCCGCGCCGCGGATTTTAGGCGCCAATGGCTACGACACCGCGCTGAATTGCGTCGATGGCCCGGCGGGCGTTGCGTTGAATTTCGCCGTCGTACCCAGTCTTAGCCACTTGTTGGAGCAGGTCGATGACTTGGCGGCACCAACGGACAAAATCACCCGGGGTGAGCTCGGCGCCGGCTTCATTGGCCGCAGCTATGCAGTAGCCCAACGGTGCGCCGGCCGCCCATTGGTGTACCGCCAAGGCGAATCCGGCCTCTGGTTCACGGGTGGGCGGCAGCCGGTGGCGCTGCTCATCAGCGGTGAGTTCGGTGTACACGCGCCACGTGGCATTCATTGCGTCAGCCATGCGCTCGGTGGCGGCTTCCGGTTGCCCACTGGTGGCCTTGCGGTTTTCGAAACAGCACAGGGAGGCAACGCCTGCAAGCTCAGCGGGATCGAGTTCATCCCAAATTCCGCGCTTGAGGCATTGGGCGACGAGCAGATCGGATTCGCTGTGAATTTTGGCAAGGCGTTCGCCTTCTTCGGTGATGACCGGCGTGCGGTCCGCGCCAGCCCCGGTGAACTCGACGTAGTCCATTTCTGCGAGGAGATCCACAATGCGCTCGAAGGTGCGGCCCAAGGTATCCGTAGCCTTATTGACCTTGGATTGCAGCTTGTCCCGATCACGCTCGCGCCGTGCAAGCTTTTGCGCCAGGCCCGCCAGCTGTTCGCGGTCAGTAGCCGGCCAATCGTGAGCTGGATGAGCACGCAGTGCGTCGCGCAACTGCCCCACTCGCTTATTAGGCCGGGCGCGGGTGTGCGACTTCATGCGCTTGGGCCGGTCGAAGTGTTCGCGGTGCAAAACATCTTGCACATATCGGGTATTGCGGCGCGGATTCTTGCGCACCGGCTTGGGGATCTTGATGCTACCGACTTGGATCGGTGGGTTATTGATTCCGGCTGCATCGATACGTCCCGACCACCCGGACTCAGTGGTAATCCACGGGCGGGGATCCGCGGTTTGGTTAGCGGGAGTAACAACCGCGGCGAGAATTGGACGCTTCTTGCCGGGCATGGCAATAACATCGCCCAGCTGCAGGCGCCCCAGTACCGCGATAACCTCTTGGTTTCGTTGATTGGCACTATCGATTTTTGATTGCTTTTCCTCCGCTGTGAGCTCGCGGCGCAGGCGGACATAGTCCATGAGAACCTCGGCGGGATCTTCCCCGTCTTTAGCAGGTGGTGCAAGCGACGCCACGGCATCATCGAGCTGGTTGCGCAGTTCTCGCACGCGATGCTCGGCGCGTTCAATCTCGCGCGTTTCCTCCACGACGGAGCCATCGGCCTGGAACTGTGCGAAGGACTTTTCCAACAAACGCAGAGATTCCTCGAAGCCGAGCATTCCCAGCAAATTGATCGCCATATTGTAACCCGGTGCAAAAGTGGAAATGAGAGGATACGTACGGGTAGAAGCAAGGCCAGCTACTTGACGCGGATCCATGGCGGGTGCCCATTGCACAACTGCATTGCCCAATGTATCGATGCCACGGCGTCCTGCCCGGCCAGTCAGCTGCGTGTACTGGCCTGGGGTGAGATCGACGTGCGCCTCACCATTGAACTTGATGAGCTTTTCTAGCACCACGGTGCGCGCCGGCATATTAATGCCAAGAGCAAGCGTTTCAGTAGCGAACACGGCACGGACGAGGCCGCGTACGAATAGGTCTTCCACGATGTGCCGGAACGCGGGCAGCATGCCCGCATGGTGTGCGGCAAAGCCACGGGACAGGGCTTCGCGCCAGCGCTTAAAGTCTAGGACCTGCAGATCTTCTTCAGGGATACCTTCCACACCCGCATCGACGATGTCTTTAATCTGCTGTGCTTCCTCTTGGGAGGTAAGCACCATGCGGCTGCGCAGGCACTGATAGAGAGCGCCATCGCAGCCTGCACGGGAGAAGATGAAGGTGATCGCCGGAAGCATGTCCTGCGATTGCAATACCTTCAATACCTCTGGGCGGCCCAAGGGGCGATAGCGATCCTGCTGCCGGGCGGCGCCGGAGCGTCCCCTTCCCTTACCGTGGAATTCTCTGCGTCCGCCGCCCTTGTGACGGGCGCGGGCGCGAAAACCTTTGCCGGACTTATAGTCCGCGCGACCATCGTCCGTATCGCCGGCTTCGAGGCGCTGGATCCTACGCTCTAGCTCAGCGTTGACCTGTCCGCCAGATTCTGGCTCGAAGAGCGGATAAATCTTGCGCCCCAGCATCATCCATTGGTCGAGCGGAACTGGGCGGTGTTCGGAGACGATGACGGTGGTATCGCCGCGCACGGTAGAAAGCCAATCGCCGAATTCTTCCGAATTGGACACTGTGGCAGATAGGCCGATGATGGAGACATGATCCGCGAGGTTGAGGATGACCTCTTCCCACACTGCGCCGCGGGAGGCATCAGCCAAAAAGTGGATCTCATCCATGACTACGTGGGTCAGGCGATCGAGGGCCGCGGATTCTGCGTAAATCATATTGCGTAGCACCTCTGTGGTCATGACGACGATTTCAGCGTCAGAGTTGATCGATACGTCACCGGTGAGCAGGCCTACGGCTTCTTCGCCATGCTCTTCCACCAAGTCGTGGTACTTCTGGTTGCTCAAGGCTTTAATCGGCGTCGTATAAAAGCACTTGGTTCCCCGGCTCAGCGCCAAAGAGACAGCGAATTCGCCCACGATGGTTTTGCCGGCGCCGGTCGGCGCGCAGACCAGTACGCCGTGACCGTCCTCCACGGCCTGGCAGCCCTTTACCTGGAACTCATCCAACGGGTATGGCAGGGCTGCGGTAAAAGAATCCAGATGAGTTTCAGTCATGACTCCCCAGGCTACCCGTGCCTAGAGGACATCGTCGAAAAAGCCGCCGCTAGTCGACGAAGTCCCACTGGCGCCGGTGCTCCATGTCTGCTGCGGCTGCTGCTGTGCCTGTTGTACTGGCTGTGAAACGGGCTGCGAGGACCCCGGTGAAGGGTTTACTCTGCTCGGCGCCTCGACAGGGGTTGGCCCGCCGATGGCTCCTGGTCCAGCGCCAAGCGGCGAAGCAGTCTCATCATCGAGATCCATCCACTCGGGGCGTTCGCGTTGCATGCGCTTGTCGTGGAGGCGGCAGAACTGGAATGCGATCTCGATGAGCAAGATGAGTGAACCAGCCAGTACCACCATCGAGAAAGGATCCTGGCCTGGGGTGACGAAGGCGGCGAAAATCATCACGACGACAATGATGATGCGACGCTTGTCTTTGACGTGTTCATACTCGAGCACGCCAATAAGGTTCAGGGACACGATAAGCAGTGGAATCTCAAAGCTAATGCCGAAGATGAGAAGAAGGGCCAAAAGGAAGTAGAAATAGCGCTCACCGGTCAGGGCCGCTGTTTGATACTCGGCGCCGATACCCATGAGGAATTCCAAACCCACGGACAAGATGAAATAAGCCAGCACGGCACCGGCAACGAAAAGGCCCACCGCGGCGCTGACAAAGCTCAACGTGTAGCGGCGCTCGTTCTTATGGAGACCAGGCACAACGAAGGCCCAGACCTGATACAGCCACACCGGCGAGGACAATACAGTGCCGGCCAAAGCGCCTACTTTCAGGCGCAACAGGATCATTTCAAACGGGCTGGTGGCCAATAGACGGCACTCGCCGTCCGCGCTAAAGGAGGCGCGCTTATCGGGGGGCAGCGCACAATACGGCTCTCGTAGAATTTCACCCAACGGAGACAGCCCGAATGGTGCTCGTTGGTACCAAATGAACCCAATGATGGCCCCGACAACAACCGCTAACACGGAAATAATGATGCGGCGGCGCAGCTCCTGCAGGTGCTCCACCAAAGTCATCTCCCCGGTAGGGTTCTTCTGCTTGCGCGAAAAGCGCAGCTTTCCCTTCACGCTCTTGCTTGCCTTCTGGGCAGGTACAGGCTGTGACTGTGACGACATCAGTGTGGCTCTTTCAACGCAAAGAAGCGAACACTTCCCTACTGCACGGATTGCGGATGCATATCCGCGCGCTGCAGGGGTGTTCGCGCGACGACAGGTTAGGGGCGTTTACTGCTGAGTATTGGTGTTGTTCTGCTGGCCCGGCTGCATGTCTGGTCGGTTCCAGAATTCCTCATCGGACTGCTGCTTCTGGTTCAGCTGCGCCTGAGACTGAGAACGCTGGGCATCCTCGGAATGCATCTCATTGACCTCAGACTTGAAGATGCGCGCGGAACGGCCAATAGAGCGTGCCAATTCCGGCAACTTCTTTGCACCGAAAAGCAAGACGATGGCAAGAACGATCAGGCCGATTTCCATAGGTCCTAGGCTCATGGAGAAACCTCTTTCAACTAGTGCACCAGCATGCCGGAAAGCATCACCGCCAACTTATGTGCCGGCGGGCGGGCGCAGTGAACGGGCAAGTAACTGGCTACTGAGTATAGCCGCTCAAGGCGGTGTTTCCTCGCTTCGCAATGAGATCTACTACGGATTGAGGAGCCACTACCCGCAACCTATCAGCTTGACCGAGGGCAAAGCGAATAAGCCAATCCACTGATCCCATAGGCATCGTTGCAGCTACTTCCCCATTTCCTAAGTCTTCACCCAGGCGCATATCGTAGTACTCAGCCAGCCACGTGAATTCTTGGTTAATTGCTAGTTGCACGGTGTCCCCATCGCCCAAATTAAAGGGTGATGCGGCATCAAAGTCGAGATCTTTCAGATGCGGCTGGGATTTTTCCTCCACGATACGAGCCTTACTAATGCGGTCGATGCGGAAGGTGCGATGCGCTTGCTTTGCTTCCTCCCAGGCAGCCAAGTAGGGCTCGGAATCGACGATGAAAATGCGGGCTGGGTCCACCACCCTCTCGGATTCAGCATTTGAGGAAGCGCTCCAGTAACGCAGCCGTACCCGCTTTTTTTCGTTGACCGCCTGGGTCAAAAGCGCCTGGATATCCGTCTCTTCAGGGGCGGGAGTAGACAGCGACTCATAGATGGCGGCTGTCTTTTCATCCATGATGCCGCGCAGCTTCGCGGCGGCGGAATCGACCGCATGGGCGTCGATTAGCCCGGGCATCGCCTGCAAGGACTCCAGGGTAAGGAGCAAAGCACCGGCTTCCGTCGGGGTAAGGCGCAGCGCCTGGCTCAAGCCCTGATCGTTGTGAATGGTTACCCCATCGCGATAACTGAAGGTGAGATCAATGAGATCCTCGGTATTGCGCCCAGTGCCGGAACAAAAGAGCCGATCGAGGGCTTCTTTCAATTCGCCAGGATCCATACCCAAATCTTTGGCCGCTTCCAAGGGTGTCTTGTCGGGGTGATTTTTGAAGTATGGAATCAGGTTTAAAGAGCGCACTAGCGCCTGGAGCTTTAGTGATCCGTCAGCCATGACTAGCCTTCCTCCTGCGATTGTGATGCCTTGCGTAAAAGGGAGATGACCTCTTGGCGGACCCCGGCTGGTTCGAGCACCTGTACCTCTGGGGCGTAGCCGGCCGCGGTCCGCACGAGCCAATGCTTATCCACCTTGTGCAGCAACACAGTGCCATCGGGTTGTTGCTCGCCGGCATCTAAAAGCTCTCGTGCCTGCCCGTCAGGGATAACGAGGCGCGCATCGACTTTCTCCCCTCGCTGCAGTGCACGCTCTACTAACACCTGTAGGTCCTCAGTTGGATTGGGGTGCTCCGCGGGATCGTGCGAGCGTTTGATGTCAGAGACGCGGAGGGCGCGAAAGACGCGCGGTTCGTTGCGGTCCACATCGAATCCCACTATGTAGATATGACTATCGCGGTTGACCACTCCCCACGGGTCCATCACGCGGCGGACCGGCTCAGTAGCCGGATTAGCACGGTAGGAAAACGTAATGCGGAGCTGATTGCGCACCGCAGCGAGCACCGCGGTGATGATTTCTGGGGCAAGTCGAGTGATGTCATTGACCGCCGTGTATACCGGTGCGCCTGCGAGGTTGCGGGAGGCGCCGCTAGCGGCAATCTTCGTCCATCCCGACAGAGAAAAATCGCTTAAGCCGCCGGTGGTACCCACACCTCCTGCAATGCCTAGAACCATGGCCTCCTCAGGGGAAAACTCCACCGGCGGAAGCTGGTAGCTGCTCGAGTCAAGGCGATAACGCGCACCATCTTCGCTACCGGAATGAACAATGGGCACCCCGGCGCGCTGGAGGGTTGCGATATCTCGGGCCAGTGATTTCGCGAAGGCTTCGTCTGATTTATCGCCGTATCCTGCTACATGACGGCGAATCCAGGAGGCGGTGCGGTCCGGGCTACCGCCGGAGTTGGCGGCGCCCTGTAGCGCGAAAGAGAGGTTGGTGAGTCTTTCTACCGCCTCATCATGCCGTTTCGGCGCGGGGTTGTGCGTTGCCACGTGTTGTGTTGTCTCCCTGGTGCGGCTCGTGTGCTTCTAGCTGTGGTGTAGACGCATATAGTCTAGCAACGCCTCGACCCGATCATCGTCGGCCACGAAGGGGTCTAGGAGCTCCTCGGTGCGCGGCTCTGGGCGGTTGACCTTGAGGCGCGTCCAGTCAACGGTGACGTTGGCCCCGAGGCTACGCGCAGCGGCAAGGAACTGGCCGCGCAGCGCAGCACGGGTGGTGGCAGGCGCTGTGTCCATGGCTCGTTCGATTTCGGAGTCTGTGATCCAGCGTTCGATAAGGCCCTTGCGCAGCAAGACATGGTAGAGCCCGCGGCTCGGCCGGATATCGTGGTAGGTCATATCAATCTGGGCGAGCTTGGGGTGTCCCCAGTGACCGCCTAGCCGTGCGCGGTAGCGCTCGAGCAGTCCCAATTTAATGACCCAGTCGATTTCTCGGTCCACTCCGGAGAAGTCTTGAGTCTCTATGGCGTGCAGCGTGCGCTGCCAGAGATCCACCACGCGCCGCATTTCTGCCGTGGGAGTTCCGGCGTCTTCGCGTTCTTCCAACCATTGGGTTGCGCGCTGGCACAGTTGCTGTTGGACCTCGAGCGCGGTGACGGATCCCCCTCCTGCGAGTGGTAGTTCGGTCAAACCCGTCATATCGCGCGCGATGGCGCGGATATGGTGAATGGGTTTTTCGATGTCGAACTCCGGCAACTCAAATCCTGCCTCCAGCATTTCCAAGATGAGCAGCGTGGAGCCAACCTTTAGCGCCATGGTTGGTTCGGCCATAGTGGAATCGCCCACGATGACGTGCATGCGGCGGAAGCGTTTGGAATCGCCGTGTGGTTCATCCCGGGTATTGATGATGGGGCGCGAGCGGGTGGTGGCAGAAGATACGCCCTCCCACACCTGGTCCGCGCGCTGCGAGAGCAGGAATTGGGCGGGCTTATCGCCCTTTGCGGGCTGCACCATGCCGGCGCCGCAGATGAGCTGGCGGGTAATAAGGAACGGCAAGAGCGCCAGCCCCAAGTCCTTGAGCACCATGAGGCGGCTAATGAGGTAGTTTTCGTGGCAGCCAAAAGAATTGCCGGCCGAGTCCACGTTGTTCTTAAACAGGTACACAGCGCGCGGGTGACCCTCGGCGGCAAAGGCCTGTTCAGCTTGTTCGCCCAGCCGGTTGACTATGGCATCGCCAGCGCATTCATAGGCCAAAAGCTGGCTCAAGCTATCGCACTCAGCGGTGGCTACCTCGGGGTGAGAGCCGACATCGAGGTACAGGCGGCTCGCGTTGGTGGAAAAGATATTAGAGGAAGAATGTTCCTGGACGATGGGCCGGAAAAGCACGCGCGTCACTTCATCGGGGCTCAGGGCGCGTTCTCTTGGGCCCGCGCTGGTGGTTAAGCCATATTCCGTCTCGATGCCCATGATGCGACGGGTGAAGACAGGGTGCTGGTCACTCACCCTTACTGCCCGCCCTTTTGAACATAAGAGCGCACGAATTCCTCGGCGTTGTTTTCTAGCAGCCCATCGATCTCATCGAGCAATTCATCGGTGCCGGTGGTATTGATGCTTAGCTGCGTAGAGCTAAATTCCTCATCTCCGGTGGAGTCATCGCCGCCATTGCCGCCAGTGACCTGGGACTGGTGAGTAGACATAGGAAGGAAGTCCTTTCTTTGGCTTCTGCCTAAATGCTTGGTTATTAATTACGGTACTCGGGCTGAATCCCGCTGTCAGTGAGTCCCTGGAGGAGTTCCTCCACCGTACGTGCGGCTTCGATGATCTCCTTGCACTGGGCGAGGGTGAGGCCGGTGGTCTCATCCATCGGAACCGTGGCCCAGGGCGCCGCGGTTGCCTCGCCTACCCGCACCGTGAGGCTTTGCCAGCTCGCGGCAATGATGTCCTCGCCGAATTTCTGCGTCACTCGGCCGCGGAAATACGCCCGAGTGTCCTCTGGCGGAATGGTGGCGGCGTCTTCAATCTCTGCAGCGCTAAAGAGCTGCCGCATCTGACCTTTACGCACCAGCGCGTGATGGAGCGATTTGGCAGGATCAATCTCCGCATACTGCAGGTCAATGAGCCGCAGCTTTGGGTCTGCCGGATCGATACCGCGGTCAAGGTAGCCCTTGATCAGGCGATACTTCGCCACCCAATCCAACAGGTGCGCGGCCTGCATCGGATCTTCCGCAAGAAGCGCGACTGCCTCGTCCCAGGCCGCGAGAACCTTATGGTCTGCGTCGGTGCGTGGGATGACGCGGTTTCGGTATTCGGCGAGGATTTCTAGGGCGGTGAGCTGGCGGGCGTCGGCAAGCTCGAGGCGATGCTGAAGGCTGAGATCGCGGCTGACGCGCGGGACCTCCGCCACGGCATCCTGCAAGCGGAGATCGCTAAAGTCCACGCCCTGCTCAATCGCATCGAGCACCAGCGAGGTCATGCCCAGTTTGAGCAGCGTCGAGGTCTGCGACATATTCGCGTCTCCGATGATGACGTGGAGGCGCCCATAGTCCGCGTGCACCGCATGCGGCTCGTCGCGGGTATTGATGATGCCGCGATTGAGGGTGGTCTCCAGCGAAATTTCCTGCTCAATATAGTCAGCGCGCTGAGAGATCTGGAAGCCCGGCTCCTCGCCAAACTCGCCGATCCCCATGCGCCCGGCACCGATGACTACCTGGCGGGCCACGAAAAACGGGATAAGGGCCTGCGCCATAGTGTCAAAATCCGTGGCACGGGAGTACTGATAGTTCTCGTGCGAGCCATAAGACGCGCCCTTGCCGTCCACGTTGTTCTTATAGAAACGCAAGGCAGGGCACGGGTCATGGTTGGCAAGGACAGACTTCCCTTGCTCAGTAAGGCCGGCTACGGCCGCGGCAGACTGCAGGAGCGTGGCGTCCCCTGCTGCGTCGTAAAGCGTGGCATCCCAGGCATTGGTGCATTCCGGCGCGGAATATTCTGGGTGGGCGTGGTCGACATAGAAACGCGCGCCATTGGCCGTGACTACATTGGCCACCCCGATGGCGTTGGGGTCCACCACGGGAACTGTCTGGTAGCGCTTGAGATCGAAACCGCGGGAATCGCGCAGCGGGTGCTCCTCGGCAAAGTCCCACCGCGAGCGCGCCCCAGTGTGCATAGCGGCATAAACTACCACCGCGTGCGTGGACGAAATGATGGGCGAATACTCCGGCAGCTCCGGGGTGGCAATGCCGTACTCGGTCTCGGTACCTACTACGCGGCTCATGCGCTCCTCCTGGCGGTCAGTAGCTCCACCCGCTCAACGCGGGCACCAGCATGGTCTTGGGAGATGATCTTGGTCCACTCCTCTGGGTTGGTAGAGGTGGGCACGTACTCGGATTCGGCGCGCTCGGCCGCGATGGCCTGGAGCAAATGCTGCTTGGCGATGCCCCCTTCACGCTCGCCTATCCCCTGCTCACTGCCCGCACGCTGCTGCAGTTCGTCCTTAATAGCCAGCTTCTTGGCGCGGGAGAGGATATTGGCAATCATCGCGCCGGAGACAAAGTCCCGGTAGTGCAATACCTCGCGCTCGCCGCTGGAAAAGTGCAGCTGCACAAAGGGGCGATCGGCATAGAGCTCGTCCACCGCGGCGGCGATGAGCTCCTCTAGCGTGCCCTGGTGCGGCACGGATTCTGCAAAGTGGCGTGCAAAGATCTCGCGGGCGCCCTCTTTATTCGGCCGGTTGACTCGGATCTTGATATCCAGCCGGCCGGGGCGCATGATGGCGGGATCGATGAGCTCCTCGCGGTTGGTGGCACCGATGACTATCACATTGGATAGGCTTTCTACTCCGTCGAGTTCAGTGAGCAGCTGCGGCACTACCGTGGTTTCCATATCCGAAGACACGCCTGAGCCACGGGTGCGGAAGATGGATTCCATCTCATCAAAGAAGATGACCACCGGCCGGTCAGAACTCAGCTGGGCTAATTCGCGGGCGCGCTCAAAGATGAGGCGGATGCGGCGTTCCGTCTCACCTACATACTTATTGAGCAACTCTGGGCCCTTGACATTGAGGAAGTAACTCGGCCCATCACTGCCCAGTTGCTGCGCCAAGGAATGGGCCACGGCCTTGGCGATGAGCGTCTTACCGCACCCAGGCGGGCCATAGAGGAGGACGCCCTTAGGCGGCTGTAGCTCGTAGTGGTGATAGAGGTCCGGATGGATAAACGGCAATTCCACGGAATCGCGGATCTGGGAAATCTGCTCGTCTAGTCCGCCGATGTCCTCGTAGCGCACATCGGGGACCTCCTCAAGGGAGAGCTGGGAGACCTCGGTCTTTTCCACCTTTTCCAGCGCGATGGCAGCCTTGGGATCAACGAGCACAATTTCGCCTGCTGCCACGCGGGCTACCTCGCGCAGTGCCTGCGATAGCAGCACCACTTTTTCCTCGCCAGAGGAATTTGCCACGATGAGGCGTTGATCTCCTAAGCGCTCTACCACGGTGGCGAGCTCGCCCGTACGCTCGGGTGCGCAGCCTTCGACCACCACGAAGCCATCGCCCAAGCGAACCTGCTGGCCGGCCACTAGGCTGCCTGGTTCCACATTGGGCGAAACCTTAAGCTGCATCACGCGGCCATTGGTGTAGACCTCCGCGGTGGTTCCCACCTCGCTGTGGGTAGGCGAATAGCCGAGGAAAACGCCGTAGGTCGATGCCGGCTCTGCCAGCGCATTGACCTCCGCAAAAAGCTGTTCCAGCTTCACCCGCGATTCTTTTAATAAGCCGGCCAACCTCTGATTGCGGGCGGCAAGCTGGTTGACCTGCCGCTTGTAGTCCGTGGCTTGATCCATGCCCACTACTCTAACGCGGGCTGGCCGGCTAAAGAGGCCACTTGCGCTTTAAATTCTGGGCGATCTGATGAGCCTACTTTCGGGCTCTATTTTCGGGCACGGCGCTGCGGACGCGGCGGAGTGACGCCATCGGCCAAGCGACGGGTCCAGATAAGGAAGGCGGTATGCGCGTTCATACGGTGCTCTGGGCGGGTAGCCAAGCCTTCAACCTTCCATTCGCGCACCAGCGATTCCCACGACTTAGGCTCGGTGAAGCACTTGAGCTCGCGAATGCCTTCCATGACCTTCATCAACTGCGGCACCGTTGCCACGTAGGTCATGAAGACACCACCGGGGATGAGGAGATCGCGCACGGTCTCCAAGTGCTCCCAAGGCTCGAGCATATCGAGGATTACGCGGTCGACCGGCCCGCCCAAGTCCTCGGCGGTGACATCTCCTAAATCGCCTAGGCGCGGCGACCACCACTCGGGCTGCTCACCAAAGTATTCCTTCACGTTATCCACCGCATACTCAAGATGGTCATCGCGCACCTCATAGGAATACACGTGGCCTTCTGGGCCCACAGCTCGCAGCAGAGACATGGACAATGCACCCGAACCGGCGCCGGCCTCGAGCACGCGCGCGCCCATGAAGATATCGCCCTCTACCAAAATCTGCGCCGCATCCTTGGGATAGATCACCGCCGCTCCACGTGGCATCGACAGCACGTGGTCCACCATCAGGTGGCGGAAAAGGAGGAAGGAGGAGCCAAGGGTGGACTCGATAACCGAGCCTTCGTCCATGCCCACGATGTCATCATGGTTAATGATGCCCTTGTGGGAGTGGAACTGGCCTCCTTCTTCCAGAATGACCGTGTAATGGCGCCGCTTGGCATCGGTAAGCTGCACGCGGTCGCCGTAGGCAAAGGGGCCGGAATATGCCATGTCTCAAGACTCCTCGAGGTTGCGGTTACTATCCCACCAAGTATGCCTCAAGTGCCTGCGTGAGCCATACTTGGTCCCGCTTGCCCACCATTTCTCGCGCCGAGTGCATGGACAGCATGGGCACGCCCACATCGACAGTGTCGATGCCCAAACGCGTCGCCGTAATGGGACCGATGGTCGAGCCGCAGGGCACGTCATTATTGCCCACAAAACGCTGCACCGGTACACCGGCCCTGCCGCACGCTGTTTCCCACAGCGCCACCGTGGTGGCATCGGAGGCATAACGCTGATTGCCGTTGATCTTGGTCACCGGGCCTTTGCCGATGATCGGATGGTGCGTGGGATCGTGCTTGCTCAAGTAGTTGGGGTGCACGGAGTGCGCTGCATCGGCCGAAACACAGCTCGAGCGTGAAAACATCTGGAAACGCTCCTCCTCGTCGGCCCCCAGCGCTCGCGCCGTACGGGTAAGTACATCCGCGAGGATGGGTCCGCCCGCACCGTAGCGCGAGCTGGAGCCTACCTCTTCGTGGTCAAAGGCCATCATGACCAAGATTTCGTTGCCGTGATAGCTCTCGGCGG
This sequence comes from Corynebacterium sp. ACRPJ, assembly GCF_022347345.1. Lineage (NCBI taxonomy): Bacteria > Bacillati > Actinomycetota > Actinomycetes > Mycobacteriales > Corynebacteriaceae > Corynebacterium > Corynebacterium sp. ACRPJ. The sequence goes on along the minus strand of NZ_JAKRNC010000003.1, from coordinate 173,478 downwards.
CCCTCTTCATCGCCTCCAACGAAGCATGTACGGAAGAAAGGTTATCCATGCGTCCGGCCGCGATAAACTGCTCCCCAGCGCCAAAGACTTCACCGCGGGCGGCGTCAGCCGTAATCAGGTTGAAAGAGGCAATGTCCCGCTTGGCGACGCCCACCTTCTCCCCCACTACCTGCAAGATGGACGCCTCTGGGTCACCGACGCTCAAAACCGGCTGCATATTGTATTGACGGTCCGGCTTGAATTCATCCTTGCGGTAAAGGTGGATCGCAAGGGAAGGGAGGCGCAGCACTGGACCAGTATTGACCAGGTGTCGCGTGCCATCCTTCGTCACAATCTGCCCGGCTACGGTCAGCTCCCGATCGAACCAGGTATGCAGTAGCGCCCCGCCATAGACCTCTACTGCCACTTGCTGCCAGCCCGCCGCCAAAAAATCCGGCGTCGGTTTAAGAACCATACCCGGCGAATCCGTATGCGACCCGACGATGCGGAACCCAGAATTCTTATCCGCGCCCTCTGGCACGTACCACGCCGCTACCGCGCCGCCGCGCACCATCACGTGGCCGCCTGGCGCAGACGACCATTCCGTGCCTTCATCCTGTACCTCAAATCCCGCCTCGCGCAGCTGGCGGGATACCTCATCGGCAGCGTGGTACGAAGAAGGAGAAGCAGCAATAAAATCTAGAAAATCTGCGGTATAACTCATACCTCCTAGCTTGCCACGAATCGCGCGGCGATAGGCTAGATACACCATGGCTACTTCATCTACTCCCCGCCCACTCGCCCTGTCGCCCTCGCGCGCGTCCGACTATAAGCAGTGCCCGTTGCTCTATCGCTTCCGCGCGATTGACAAGTTGCCCGAACCCAAGACCATCGCGCAGGTCAAAGGAACCCTTGTCCACGCCGTCCTGGAAGAAATGCACAAACTACCGCGCGAAGAGCGCACCTATCCCGCCGCGGTGAAGATGATTAAGCCTTCCTGGGCAGAGATGACTGCCAAAGACGAGGAGCTTATAGAGCTCGTGCCAGAAGAAGACACCTACGACTTCTTCGTCGCTGCCAGGGAACTGCTCAAAGGCTATTTCCAGATGGAAAATCCCCAAGGCTTTGATTGCCAGGAAACAGAGATGTACGTCAACACGGTCCTGCCCAATGGCGTCCCCGTCCGCGGCTTCATCGACCGCGTGGACCGCGCCCCAACCGGCGAGGTCCGAGTCGTGGATTATAAAACCGGCAAGAAACCACTTCCCCGCTATTCCCACGATGCACAGTTCCAGATGCGCTTTTATGCGCTGGTCTACTGGCGCATTCTAGGAACCATTCCCCACCAGTTGCGTTTGATGTATCTCAAGGTCTTGGACTCGATGTTTCTTACCCCGAACCGTGAGGAACTCGAATACTTCGAGCGCGATCTCGGCGAGCTGTGGGCCAAAATTGAGGCGGATGGGCGCGCCGGGGATTTCCGTCCGAAGCCATCCAAGCTCTGCGGCTGGTGCGCCCACCAGGATCTCTGTCCGGAGTTTGGCGGCACTCCGCCGCAGTACCCGGGCTGGCCGGGTTCCGCGGCAGATGCAAAGGACTAGCGCCCACCTGCCTAGAAAAGGCCCGAAATGGTGCCCTGCTTATCGACGTCGATATTATTCGCCGCCGGCTTTTTCGGCAGTCCCGGCATCGTCATGACGTTGCCTGTGAGCACGACGATAAATCCCGAACCGGTGCGCGGCAGTAATTCGCGGACGTGCAGCGTATGGTCTTCCGGCGCCCCCAGAGCAGAGGCATCATCGCTGAAGGAGTACTGCGTCTTAGAGATGACCACCGGCAGCTTGTCCCAGCCATTGTCCTGGATGTACTTCAGATCCTTGAGCGCCTTAGCCCCGTATTCCACACGGTCCGCGCGATAGATCTCGCGAGCGATGGTCTCGATGGAGGCCTCGATTCCCTCCTGCGGATCGTAGAGCTGCTTGGCGCCGCCCTGCAGGTTTTCCAGCAAGGTCTCTGCCAGCGTGGTAGCGCCCGCGCCGCCCTCGGCCCACACGTTGGCTTCCTCCAAGGCCACGCCGAAATCTTCAGCCCACTGCTGCATGAACTCGCGTTCTGCTTCGGTATCGGACCAGAAGAGGTTGAGCGCTACTACCGGTTTGATCCCGAACTTGCGCAGGTTTTCTACGTGGCGCTCTAGGTTGACTATGCCCGCCTTGAGGGCGTCCAGGTTTTCCTCGGTGAGCTTATCCTTGGCCACACCGCCGTTGTATTTCTGCGAGCGGATGGTGGCAACGACCACGGCGCCAGCAACATCTAGGTCGCCAAAGCGCGCCTTGATGTCGACGAACTTTTCTCCGCCTAGGTCGGAACCGAAGCCGGCCTCACTTAAGACGATATCGCCGAATTGGAGCGCGGTTTGGGTTGCCAGCAGGGAGTTGCACCCGTGCGCAATATTGGCGAATGGCCCACCGTGTACCAAGGCCGGCACGCCGCCAAGGGTCTGTACCAGGTTGGGGTTGAGGGCATCACGCATGAGCGCCGTGAGCGCCCCCTCCGCATTCAAGTCGCGCGCAGTAACAGGGCGCTGATCATAGGTGAAGCCGATGGTGATATCGCCGAGGCGCTTCTTTAGGTCATCGAGGTTCGTGGCCAAGCACAGGATTGCCATGATTTCGGAGGCCGCGGTAATGGTGAAACCGGTTTCTGCAGGCACACCGTGAGCTGGCCCGCCCAGACCGGTCACCACGTTGCGCAGGGCACGGTCGTTGACGTCCATGCACCGCTGCCACGTCACTCGTCGCGGGTCGATGCCCAAGGCGTTGCCTTGATGGATGTGGTTATCAATGATGGCGGCCAGGGTATTGGTTGCAGAGGTAATGGCGTGAAAATCGCCGGTGAAGTGAAGATTGATGTCTTCCATGGGGACGATCTGTGCATAGCCGCCGCCAGCCGCGCCGCCCTTAATGCCCATCACTGGTCCTTGGGAGGGCTCGCGCAGTGCAACGATGGCCTTCTTGCCCAACTTGTCCAGGGCGTCGGTAAGGCCAATGAGAACGGTGGACTTGCCCTCGCCGGCAGGTGTGGGCGATACACCGGTGACAAGCACCAGCTTGCCCTGGTTTTCCTTGGAATAGTCAACCTTGGTGATATCGACTTTGGCTTTGGTGGTGCCGTAGGGAATCACGGCGTCGGCAGGAATGCCTGCCTTGGCCGCGATCTCCGCGATTGGCTGCAGTTGGTGGGCTTGGGCAATTTCAACATCGGATGGCTGAGTAGTCATGTTTTTAGCCTACCGAGCCTGCGAGTTAAATAACCCGCATTTTTCTAAGAAAGTGAATTGAATCAACCAGCCCGTCCTTGCTGCGATCCAAAAAGGCGCCCTCCAGGGCGCCTTGTGGGTGGACTTGTCGTCTATCTTTTACAGGATGACGAGGCCGAATGCGTAGCCCAACAGGACAGAAACCACGATGCTGACCGTGCCTGGGATAAGGAATGGGTGGTTGAATACGGCCTTGCCGATTCGAGTCGAACCTGTATCGTCCATCTCCACCGCTGCCAGCAGCGTTGGGTAGGTCGGCAGGATGAACAGAGCCGAGACGGCCGGGAAAGCAGCGACTGCGGTAAGGGGGCTTACGCCCAGAGCCAGGGCTGCTGGCATGAGGGCCTTGGTCGTAGCGGCCTGCGAGTACAGCAGCGCTGCGGCGAAGAACAAGACCACCGCGAGCAGCCACGGCGAAGACTCAATAACGCTGCCAGCCATAGACTGAATATCGTCCATGTAGTGGTTGATAAGGCTGGTACCCAACCAAGCAACGCCCAGCACACAAATACATGCGGACATACCGGACTTAAATACCGGCGTATTGAGAACATCCCCCGCCGGGACCTTCGTCATCATGACGATGATGGTGGCCGCGGTGAGCATAACCGTCATAATGGCCTCATTACGTGGCAGGGTTGGCTCTGCAATTAGGCCGACCTGCTCCGAGGTCAGCGTGGCCCAGGCCATCACGATGACGATGGCTACCAGGAACACCAGAACAGAAGCCTTGGCACCCTTCTGCGGCTGGAAGTTCTCAGCACCCAGTGGTTGCTTAACCAGGCCTTGCGCCTTGCGCTCCTGGTACACCGGGTCATCATCTAGTTCCTTGCCAAACTTATTAGCAATCCACGCAGCCGGGAAGATAGACAGGAACGTTGCCGGAATGACGACCGCCAGCACCTGCAAATAGCCCACTCCAGCTGGTTCCAACAGGCTGGCTAGGAGAACCACTGCGGCAGAAATAGGCGAGGCACAAATTGCCATCTGAGAGGCAACTACCGCAATGGAAAGCGGGCGTGAAGGGCGAACCTTGCCTTCTTTAGCTACCTCAACAATGACCGGTAGCGTGGAGAATGCAGTGTGGCCGGTACCAGCCAGTACCGTCATCAACCACGTAACGATGGGCGCGTAGAACGTAATCCGCTTTGGGTTCTTGCGCAGAAACTTTTCTGCAATGTGCACCAGGTAGTCCATGCCACCAGCCCTCTGCATCGCGGCGATGGCGGCAATAACGGTCATGATGATACCGATGACATCGAACGGGATGTCTTCCCTAGTAACCGGGACACCGGTAAGACCAAGGGCCAGCACACCGAGGCCGCCGGCCATACCGATACCAATTGACCCAATCCTCGCGCCCAGGAAGATGGCGGCGAGAACGATGACTATATGAACAATAACCATGGACATACTCCATACGCTCTGTATGCAAACTAAGGGCACGCATCTCCATACAGAGTGCATGCCGTCCTCAACACCTTCTATTTTGCACCTGTCACGTCGATTTATTCACTCGAATTGTCCGTTTGTGTTGATTCCCACATGTATTTAGCGTCTCGTTATAAGACGGTCGGTATCCTTCTCCACATTCTCCCTGCACAGGGACGTAAAAGGAAACTAGCAACCGCCGATTCCAAACACGCAAAAGACCCCCGCGGCCTTCGCCAGATTTCCTTCTCATGAAGTGAAAGTGGCAAAGACCGTGGGGGCCTAAGATGCGGGGCGCTATGCCCTACTGCTTCTCAAAAGCCGCGACTTTAGTCCTCGTCGATGAAGAGCTGACCGCGGAACTCTGGGTGCATGAGGTTTTCAACGGACAGGACCTTGTTCAAGGTTGCTTCATCCAGCAGGCCCTTCTCCAGGACGAGTTCCTTGACGCCCTTGCCGGTCTCCAGGGACTCCTTGGCAATCAGGTCACCGTTGTGGTGGCCGATGAACGGGTTGAGGTAGGTGACGATACCGATGGAGTTTTCCACGTAGGCACGGCAGACATCCGGGTTGGCGGTGATTCCGGTGACGCACTTTTCGCGCAGGGCATCGACGGCGTTACCCATGATGCGAATGGACTGGAACAGTGCCTCGCCGATGACCGGCTCCATGACGTTGAGCTGCAGCTGACCAGCCTCAGCGGCCATGGTGACGACGTGGTCATTGCCGAAGATCTTGAAGCAGGTCTGGTTCACAACCTCCGGGATAACCGGGTTAACCTTACCCGGCATGATGGAGGAGCCGGCCTGACGGGCAGGCAGGTTGATTTCAGCCAGGCCAGCGCGTGGGCCGGAAGACAGCAGGCGCAGGTCATTACAGATCTTGGCGAGCTTCATCGCGGCGCGCTTGATGGTGGCGTGCAGCAGCACGTATGCACCACAGTCAGAGGTTGCCTCAATGAGATCGCGGGCTGTCTTCATTTCCAGGCCGGTGACCTCAGACAGAGCTGCGGTGACCTGGTGGCGGTAGCCGGCCGGGGTGTTCACGCCGGTGCCGATTGCGGTTGCGCCCAAGTTGATCTCGAGTAGGCGGCGCTGGGCATCGCGCAGCAATGCCTGCTCCTCGTTCAGGTTATTGGCAAAGCCCTTGAACTCATCACCCAAGGTCATCGGAACCGCATCCTGAAGCTGAGTACGACCCATCTTCAGGATGTCCTGGAACTCATTGCCCTTGACCTGGAATGCGGCACGCAGACCATCCATGCGCTCAATGAGGTGATCGACTGCTGCGTGCAGACCCAAGCGGAAGCCGGTCGGGTAAGCATCGTTGGTGGACTGGGACATGTTCACATCATCATTCGGGTTGATGATGTCATAGGAGCCCTTCTCCTCGCCGAGGTACTCCAGCGCAAGGTTGGCCACAACCTCGTTGGTGTTCATGTTCAGCGAGGTACCAGCACCACCCTGGAAAACGTCCAGCGGGAACTGATCCATGCAGCGACCCTCTTCCAGGATCTGGTCACAGGCCCAGATGATGGCTTCAGCCTTCTTCTTGGGCAGTACGTGCAGGCGGCGGTTTGCCATGGCGGCCGCCTTCTTGACCTGGACCATTCCGCGAATGAAGTGCGGGATGGTGTTGATGGTCACGTAAGAAATCTGGAAATTCTCCATGGCGCGTACGGTGTGCACACCGTAGTAAGCGTCAGCGGGTACCTCCAAAGAGCCAAGAAGGTCGGTCTCGGTGCGAGTCTTCTTGCTGGAGTTCTTAGGTGCCTTTTGTTCGGCCACCTTCTGCTGTGCGGCGTGAGTGGAAGTGTCAGCTTCCTTCTTCTTCACGTCCTTTGCTGCAGACTTGGTGTCCTTTTCTTCTTTCTTAGAGGACTTTGCCATGATGGCTCGGCTCCTTTGCCTGTCGAGACTTATATTCGAATGAGTAACCTCAAGCGCTAATGTTAGCCACGACTGAATCTATTTGGGCCGACCCAGAGAAATTGCTCCCCCCTAAAAGCGGGCGATGCGCAAATCGGAAGCCAAAATTGCTTCCGCTCCAAGTTGGGAAAGTCGGTCCATGACTTGGTTAGCTTGCTTCTTCGGAACCATCGCTCGCACTGCCACCCAGTCCTCACGGGCCAAAGGCGACACCGTAGGACCGGTCAATCCTGGAGTAATACCAGCGGCTGCGTCGAGGTTGGATTGAGCGATGTTGTAGTCGATCATCAGATAGGTGCGGGCGTGCAGAATTCCCTGAATGCGGTCGAGCACTACCTGCTCTTCCTCAGTGACCTCTACCCCCGTGCGCTTAATGACTACCGCCTCGGATTCAATGATCGGCTCCCCGAATGGTGCTAACCCTTGCTGGCGCAAAGTAGTACCAGTTGACACGACATCAGCAATAACATCGGCAACCCCTAGCCGGATGGAGATCTCTACGGCGCCGTCCAATCGAATAACATCGGCCTCAATCGCATGTGTGGCGAGGTTTGCGCGGACAAGATTGGGGTACGACGTCGCGATCCGCCGCCCAACCAGTTGAGAGATATCCCACTCCTCCCCTTGCGGGGCTGCGTACCGGAACGTGGACCCACCAAAGCCTAAAGGCAGCACTTCATCAAAGTTCGCTTTAGAATCAAGCGCCAAGTCCCGGCCCGTAATGCCTAGGTTTAAGACGCCGCGGGCAACATAGATGGCGATGTCTTTTGGTCGCAGGAAAAAGAACTCAACTCCGTTATCGGAATCCACTACGTTGAGCGCCTTGGAATGCCCGCGGCCCTTATAACCGGCCTCTGTAAGGATCTCCACGGCAGCTTCTGACAACGAGCCCTTATTCGGTACAGCAATCTTGATCATGCGGATCCTTCCATCCTGTGGGGTGTTGCCTAGAGGTACTTATAAAGGTCTTCAGGGGTAAGTCCGCGCTTAAGCATCATGACCTGAGTCCAATAAAGCAGCTGGGACATCTCTTCCGCCAGCTCATCGTCGGACTGATATTCTGCGGCGATCCATACTTCCCCGGCTTCTTCGATGATCTTTTTACCAATGAAATGCTCGCCTTTATCCAGCGCGGCAACGGTGCCAGAACCAGCTGGACGCTGGTCGGCCTTCTCGGCTAACTCGGCAAAAAGAGTCTCAAAGTTCTTCACGTCTACCTATTGTTCCACAGGTAGTTAGAGAATGTAGGGGAACTCTGAATTTCTACTGCCCCGCCGAAATCTTAGCGAACCACTCATATACGTCAGCGGCCTTAGCCCCAGCGAGATGCCGCGAATCGCGGAGGCGAGAAATTTCGGTGACCTCTGGCGGTATCTCAACCTGGTTATCTTCTGGCAGCCCGATCACCGCACAGCCGGCATCGACTGCGGCGCGCATGCCGGTTGCGGAATCTTCGAAAACTAAGCAATCCGCGGGATCTGCTCCGATGCGTCGGGCGGCCTCGCGGTACATATCCGGCGCTGGTTTGCCGGCGGGAACCTCATCCCCGCAGATAGTATCGACGAAATAGTCCCGCCCCAACGCAGTGATGGCAGCGTCAGCGACATTGCGCTCGGTATTCGTCGTGACCATCATGGGCACCCCATCGGCTTTCAGTTCCTGAAGCAGTGCAGGGATTCCCGGGAAGATCTCCAGCTTGCGAGCAAAAAGGCCTTTGACATAGTCAAACATTCGGGCGCGGTAACGCTCGCTGTCACCGGGTTGCAGCGTCACCCCCGCATTATCCGCGCAGATTGCCAGGGTGGTATCAAAGGTCGCGCCCACAGTAGCTAGGCGCTGGGTGGGAGTGAGCCGTTTGCCCAGCAGTTCTGAAAGATAAAATGTTGCCTCCGCCCAGAGGGGCTCCGAATTGGTGAGGGTGCCATCCATATCCCAGAAGATGGCGGCGGGCTTAGTCAGGTTGGAAGCGGCGGTGGAGTGCGGCACGAGAATAAAGCTAGCTTTCTCTTTCAGGAAGGAAATAGTGTCACCGTCTACAGTGCAAGCACACGGCGGGGAAGTGCCAGCCGCGCAGTTAGCGCGAGCTGGCACTTACTAAGGCGGAAGGGTCTGAACTAAAAGTCCAGTTCCGGAATCTGCGAGAGGGCTTCGTCGTCCGCTCCGGTGGCCGCGCTGGCGTTATAAATAAGCTCAGAGAGCTCTTCCTTTTCCTCTGGCTCGAGAACGGCATCGTGCTGAGCGCGATTAAAATCTGCCAACTTACGAACGGTCTTGGACAAGACGGTGACCAACTGTGGTCCGTCTGGATCGTCCGGAAGAGCATCCAGCCCATCGAGCATCTGCTCAAGATGGCCGCGCAGCTCTGGGAGGACGTTGGCGTCAAACGGTGCCTCCCAAAACTCCTTTTCCTCTTCCTTGAGGTAATCGCCGGTGGCGAAGGACTTCAGGTCACTAATGAACTCATCTACGGTGGGCTGGAAATCGGCGCGAATGCTCATGCTGTAGATACTGCCCTATCTTGCCTAAGCCCGCACGCCGAGGAGCGAATTTAGTGCGGTGCGAACCAAATCGGCTGCGCCGTCCTCGTCCGTGCCACGGTCGGCCTCTGCCCACTCATCCACGGCAGCGAGCGCGGCCGGGGTATCAAGGTCGTTGGCGATTGCGGCACGCAGCTTGGCGACGACCTCTTCGGCCCCAGCCATGCTTCCCGGCTGCGCCAAGGCCTCCCGCCATGCGGCGAGGCGGCGCTTAGCGCCATCGAGCACCTCGTCGGACCAGTCGCGCTCGTCGCGGTAATGGCCTGCGAATACGCCCAAGCGGATCGCGGAGGGATCTTCACCCGCTTCTACGAGCTTGTGGACGAAGACGAGGTTGCCCAAAGACTTAGACATCTTGACCCCGTCGAGGCCGATCATGCCGGTATGCACGTAGAACTGTGCCATGCGATCGACGTTGAGGGCGGCCTCGGCGTGGGCAGCGGAAAATTCATGGTGTGGGAACTTCAGGTCGCTGCCGCCACCCTGGATATCAAAGGTTGATCCCAAGCGGTTGGTGGCGATGGCGGAACATTCAATATGCCAGCCTGGGCGGCCAGGCCCAAAGGGCGACTCCCAGGCTGGTTCGCCCTCGCGGTGGGCTCGCCAGATGAGTGCGTCGAGCGGATTCTTTTTCCCTGGGCGATCGGGATCGCCGCCGCGCTCGGCAAAGAAGGTGCGCATCTCTTCGGCAGAGTAATTGGACTCATAACCAAAGTGCTCGGTGGCTTCGATGGAGGCATAGATATCTGGGTGCTCGGGGTCGTCTACGACGTAGGCCGCTCCGGCGTCGAGAAGCTTCTGTACCATTTCCACGATTTCATCGACGGCTTCCATAGCGCCGATATAGTCCTGCGGCGGGAAAACGGAGAGTAGCTCCATATCGGAGCGGAAGAGGCCAATTTGAGAAGTGCCGAGCTCGCGCCAATCTACACCGTCGCGTTCAGCACGTTCGAATAGCGGATCATCGACGTCGGTGATGTTTTGGACGTAGTGAACCTTCTTCCCGGCATCCAGGAACGCACGGTAGATGAGGTCAAAGGTCAGGTACGTGGCGGCATGGCCCAAGTGGGTGGAGTCATAGGGCGTGATGCCACACACGTACATGGTGGCGGTATCCCCTGCGACCTCTACGGGAGCGATGGTTTGGTTCGCAGAATCGTACAAGCGCAGCTGTGCCGCATCACCCGGCACAGGACGGAAGGAAGGTGTTGGCCAAGAATGCATAGCCACCATACTAACGCGGCGTGCCTTAGAGCGGCTGCAGGACTCCCAATGCCAAGAGGATCATGACGAGCACGCCGACCGGGATGCGGTAAGCGGCAAACCAAGAGAAGGAGTGGTTGCCCACAAACTTCAGCAGCCACGCAATGGAGGCGTAGCCCAGTACAAAAGCGATGCCAGTGCCGACCAGAAGCTGCAGGCCGGAGGCTGCTTGGCCGGATTCGGGAGAAAAGGCGTCGGGAAGCGAGAAAAGCCCCGAAGCCAGCACGGCTGGAATGGCGAGCAAGAAGCTAAAGCGAGTAGCCACCTCGCGGTCCAGTCCCAGGAATAGACCACCGGAAATGGTGCCGCCGGAGCGGGAGACACCCGGGATGAGCGCCAAGCATTGGCACAGGCCCATAATAATGGCGTCTTTCATGGTCAACTGGTCAAAGCTGCGTTCCTTCTTACCCAGTTTTTCTGCGGCGATGAAGACAAAGGAGAAGAGGATGAGCATTGCGGCGGTAATCCACAGGTTGCGCAGGGCGCCGCGAATCGCATCCTCGAATGCGTAGCCGATGATGCCGATGGGAATGGAACCCACGATGACCATCCACCCCATGCGCCAGTCCTGGCCACGAGAGGCCTTATCGGCCCAGCCGCGGAACCAGCCGGAGAGAATCTGCCAAATCATTGGGGCGAAATAGACCAGCACAGCCAACTCCGTTCCCAGCTGGATAACTGCGGTGAAGGACGCGCCGGCGTCGTTGCCCCAAAAAAGCTCGGAAACAATGCGCAGGTGACCGGAGGAACTTACCGGAAGAAACTCGGTAAGCCCCTGCACGATGGACAAAACAATGACCTGCGCCCAAGAAACAGCGTCAGTTGCGGTATTAGAAATCACCCGCTTCACACTACAGCCGCGCTGGGCTTCGAGTTTTTACAACGCGCGCTGTTAGGATTAGTAGCCGTGAAATCTCAATCTGGCTCCGCACTTATCCTTTCCAGTTTGCTGGCGCTGAGCGCCACCGCGTTGGCCGCCTGCCAGCCCGAAGTGGGCGTGGGCGCCGATCCAGAGACCGCGGTCAAGGGCAATGCCACCCCAGCGGTCTCCCCGGCTAAGGCGGATGCGGAAGGCACTGTGGTCGACCTTAAGGCAGACATCACTGACCTTGCCGCCTTTGATGACTCACTGGCAGTGCGCACCAAGGACGAGCTTCTCATCGGTAGCCAGAAGGATTTTGAAGGGAAGAAGGCTACCTCGCTAGACATTTCTGCGGAGTGTGGTGACCTCAGTTCTTCGGAGTCGGGCTTCGTGCTCGCTTGCCCAGATAAGGTTCTCCTCATCGATCCCGCTTCCCCGGATTCTCCCCAAGAGGTCGATATGGAAGAGGACTCCCCCGTCACCGCCGCCACCCAGCTATCCAGCGGCGAGATCTTTGCCACCTCGGCCGATTCCACCACGGTAGGCGTCTATAAAGACGGCAAGCGTGACGGAGACATCGAGGTGGAAGCCGGCTCGGACCAGCTATTGGCCGTGCCCAATTCCTCGGGTGATGACGGAGTGGTGCGCATCCACCGGGAGGATTCCACTATCCAAAACGTGGACTGGACGAATGATCGTGCGGGCGGCCGACTGCGCGTTGGCCAGGGAGTCGGCAGCATCGCGGTGGGCGATAACGGCGTGGTCCTCGCCTCCGATACCGAGGGCGGCCGCTTGGCCATCTACACCTCCGATGACGTCGTCCGCCTGCACCAATACGGCAACGTTGAGGGCACCCCATGGGGCGTAGCCTGGGATAATAAGCGCAATCTGGCGTGGGTAAGCGCCACCGATACCAATAAGGCTTATGCCTATGAAATTGGCAAAGGCGTCCCAGAGCTGCGCGGAAGTCTCTCCACCGTGCCGGATGCGCAGAATATTGCAGTGCTTGGCGACGGCACCTTTGTCGCCGCCTCCGCCACCGGCCACGGGCTGCAGTTCGTGGACACCCCGCACCTGAAAAAGGAGTCTTAACACCATGACCAGCACTATTGACCAATTGCGCGCGCAGGCTTACCAGCTTGCCTTGCGGGGCATGTTCACACTGAGCCCGGAGCGCATCCACGAAATTATCAACACTGCGCTCAGCGGACTCCAAGCCGCCGGGCCAGCCAACCGGGCCCTGGCAAAGATCCTGCCGGTCAACGATCCAGTGCTGCGCCAAGAGGTCTTCGGAGTAGAATTCCCCCGCCCGTTGGGACTTGCCGCCGGCTTCGATAAAAACGCCGCGGCTGCTGATACGTGGACTCCCATTGGCTTTGGCTTTGCAGAGTTGGGAACCGTCACCGCCCAAGCACAGCCCGGCAATCCTGCTCCGCGACTCTTCCGCCTGAAGGCCGATAAGGCCATCTTGAACCGGATGGGCTTTAACAATAAAGGTGCGGCAGCCGCCGCGGAAAACCTGCGCAAGCGTCGCTACAGCGATGTCATTGGCATCAACATTGGCAAAACCAAAGTCACCCCTGCCGAGCATGCAGTAGAAGACTACCGCCGCTCCGCGTCGGTGTTGGGCGATTTGGCAGATTTCCTGGTGGTCAACGTTTCTTCCCCGAATACCCCGGGTCTGCGCGACCTGCAAGCAGTGGAATCGCTGCGCCCCATTCTCTCCGCCGTGCAAGAATGCACCGCGGTTCCGGTGCTGGTGAAAATTGCCCCAGATCTCTCCGATGCCGACGTTGACGCCGTGGCAGACCTAGCCCTCGAACTAGGCCTCGACGGAATCGTAGCGACAAATACCACCATTTCCCGCGAGGGGCTCAAGACCTCAGCCGCCGAGGTAAAGGAGATGGGTGCCGGTGGCGTATCCGGCCCTCCGGTAGCTGAGCGCTCACTAGAGGTACTGCGCCGCCTTAATGAGCGAGTCGGCGGCCAGCTCACCCTCATCTCCGTGGGCGGCATCTCCACGCCAGAACAGGCATGGGAGCGCATCACTTCCGGTGCTTCCCTACTGCAGGGCTACACCGGTCTCATCTACGGCGGACCGGACTGGATCCGCGATATCCACCGCGGCATTGCCGCTCAAATCCGTGCCCACGGTTTGAGCAATATTTCCCAGGCCGTAGGCTCCGGCCTCCCCTGGAAGCCTTTGGATTAGTCCAGCCCAAGGCTTTTCAACACAAGGTCCGCCTACTTCTCCTGCTGCACGCGCAGAGGAAGTAGGCGGACCCTTTGTCTTTGCGGTGCTGACTAGGTCTGCGCCATAACGCTGCGCCTGAGAACCAGTGCGCACAACACCGCGAAGCCGGCGTAGAACACGACCCAATACTGTGGTTGAGCAAATAAGACATCGCCGGGCACAAAACGGCTGGCTGCAATGATCACAATGGCGATGACCAATGCGGCAACCTGCGCGCGACTTCCCGCCTGACTTTTGCTCATGGTGCTAAAGGCCCCGACGATGACCGCGGCGACAATAATCGCCCCTTTGGAATACGTCCATTCGAAAAGGGCGCCCCAGCCATCCGTGAAGACGGAGATCAACGCAAAGAGCACCAGCACGAATGCGACCACCATGAAGGCGCCGCCGACCCGCAGCGCCGTCGGCGGGCTAGGCTGCGATGAAGTAGAGCTACTCGCCATTACTTCGCCTCGTACCAGCCCCACAAAATGGCGCGGCCAAGAGCGTGGAAATGCAGGTTGAACCCAAGCACGGTCGGCGAAGCATCTGGGTCGATGTCGAGTTTTTCTACGTCGACCGCGTGGACGGCATAGAGGTAGCGGTGCGGGGCGTGTCCGGCAGGCGGGTTCGCACCGAAGTATGTGCGCTCGCCCGAATCGTTGCGCAAGCTGATGACGCCGTCAATGCCCAAGTCCTCGGCAGCGCCGGCATTGGTAGGCAGCTCGCTTACCTCGACGGGGATATTGAACGCCGCCCAATGCCAGAAACCAGACGCTGTTGGCGCATCTGGGTCGAAACAGGTCACGGCCAGGGACTTAGTGCCTTCCGGCAGTCCGGACCACGCAAGCTGCGGCGATACGCTCTCTGGGGCGCGGAGCTTTTCCTGCAGCTCGTCTCCTTCCACCACATCAGTGGACGAAAGAACGAAGGAAGGGACATCGCGCAGCGGTGCGTAAGGATCTGGACCGGGAAAGCGGGAATCATCTGCATAAGAAGTCATAGACCCATTTGTACCCCACCTCACAAGCCGATGTCGATGTGGTGTAACCGCCGCACCCTGCATATTATTTGCCGCACACGCTGAAAGCCCCCACCCAGACTTACAACCATGTATTTCCACACCTCACTAACGGTAGCTTTTTCACACCATACGCTGGCGATTTGTAAAGCAAGCATCGAGCAGGATACAGTATCGGAGTGCCCAGCCGAGAGGCTGATAAACACCCTGCCCGGGTGGCGGAATGGCAGACGCGCTAGCTTGAGGTGCTAGTGTCCTATTAACGGACGTGGGGGTTCAAGTCCCCCCTCGGGCACAGCGTTCCGGCGGTTACCACCAAGGTAGCCGCCGGATTTTTCTATTCAGTACTCCCACAAGGACTACGATCTCCCCCATGACCACACTTTTGAGTTGGGCGCGCAGCTTCGGCCATTTCCTCATGTCGCTCGCCCGGTCCGCTCGGCGGTCAATTCTCCAGTGGTCGATGCAGCGTTGGATCACCGTCCTCGCCGCCATCGTCGCCGGCGCCACCCTCCTTTATCTCTTCGATCTGCCGGACGTGGCTCAACTTCGCGGCGCCTCCACCCGCTATGGCGCGTGGTTTCCCCTCCTTTTCACCCTAGGTTATGTCATATTTACGCAGCTTCCATTTCCCCGCACGTTGTGGACGGTAGCCGCAGGAATACTTTTTGGCCCATGGAAGGGCCTCGCCCTCTCCCTGTGCGCCCTGACGGTGTCAGCGGTCCTGTCGCTCCTCATCGTCCGCACGCTCCTTGGAGACTGGATCCGCCCGCACCTAACCCACCCCGCAGTGTTTAAAATCAATGCCCACTTAGAGCGGCGCGGCTGGCTGGCCATCGCTTCGCTGCGAATGGTGGCCGGCGTGCCCTTTAGCCTCCTAAACTACGTTGCCGCCCTAACTCCGGTGAAGCTTAGCCATTTCACCGTGGCCACTCTCCTCGGTTCCATCCCGACTACTGCCCTCGGCGTCTTCTTCGGCGATGCCCTCACTGGCCACACCTCGCCCGGCATCATTGTCGCCATGGTGGCTTTTGCCGCCGTCGGTATGGGCGGGCTGTATATGGATTCGCGTCTACCCACTCGCCCATAAGTCAAGTACGAGCGGTAGACTATGTCGCAATTGGTTCCTTAAGGAGGATTTCCGTGCTTGCTGTCCACGCCCGCTACCGGGGCCGCTCCGTGCGTCGCGCAGAGTTGGTCCAACGCTCTGCAACGGCGCTATCCACCCTCAACGGTGTGGGCGAGTTCCACGTGCTCGGCGTGGAAGATATTTGCGCCGTAGTAGATTCAGCAACTGCCGTGTGCGACGTGGTCATGGCCCTGCTTGCCGACGGCGACTGGGCCATCGGCATCGGCATTAGTCCCGGAAACCAAGAAGATGAGGAAGGCGCGCGCCAGGTAGCAACCGCCGCATTGCGGAAGTCCGCCCGCATGGGGCAGGTCTACGCCAAACTCAATAAACGCGGCCGCGCTTCGGAGGCGAGCGATATCGCGGCCACCTTTGCCCTACTTGGGTACGTTCTCCACAAGCGCACCATCGAAGGCCGCGAAGCAACCTCGCTTGTCCGCGCAGGGCTCAACCAGAATGAGGCCGCCGAAGAGCTGGGGATTTCCAAGCAAGCCATGTCACAACGCCTCCAGGCGGCCGGCTGGAGCGCGGAGATGGCGGGGTGGCAGTTGGCCGTCAACCTCATTGAACGCGCCAACCTTGCCCACCCCTAGAGCAAGTCGGACTTGCTCAACTCAGGTGTAGTAACGAAGTCCACGAGGCGCTCCACGGCACCGATCAGGCTGGAGTCTAGGTCGCGAAAAGAATGCACGGCGTTATAGACATGACGCCACCCATCCTTCGGGTCGCTCCACCCTACGCGGCGGCAAATACCGGTTTTCCAATCCTCGCCGTAGGGCACATCTGGCCATTCGCGCAGTCCTACGCGCTGCGGTTTTACCGCCGCCCAGATATCGATGAAGGGGTGTCCAGTTACCAGGACATGCTCTCCCACGGTTTCCGTTAAGCGGGTTTCCTTGGAGCCTTGAACCAAGTGATCCGCCAATACTCCGACCCTGCGGCCCGGCCCCGGCTGAAACTCTGCGAGGCGCGCCTCCAAGTTGTCCAAACCCTCGAGGTATTCGACTACCACGCCTTCCACACGCAGGTCGTGACCCCACACTTTTTCCACAATGGCGGCATCATGCACGCCTTCTACCCAAATTCGCGACGGCGCGGCGACCTTAGCCTCCACGTTTTCTACGCGGCGGGAGCCGGAGTTAGACTTACGGGGAGCCTGCTTTTCGACGTACCGGGTAAGCGTCACTGGCTTGCCTTCCACTAGGAACCCGCCTTTGACAAGGTTAAAGACCCGTTCTACGCCGTGGCGATCCTCAAGGCGTACCACCTCACCGAAAACGGTTTTGTCCACGCCCATAACAGCCCCCACAAAGTCATCGCCGCGCACTTCCACTACCATTCCGCGCTCGGCTGGTACTTCCGGGTACTGGCGCGGCTTCGACCGCGAGTGGCCAGCAAAAATATCTCCGCCATAAGGATCAAAACTCATGGCCCGTTAGTCTATCTACTAGACTGGCTCGCCATGGATATGCGCGCCGAAGTATGGTCACCTTTACAAAACACCGCCGTCTGGCTTGGCTCGTGGCTATGGGGACATGAAACCACCGATGACTTGCTGGACGCGCTTACTGAGCTTGGCGGACGTCCAGAATGCTGGGACGAATCCCCCTTCGTCGATCTGCTAGCCATGCTGCGCGCGGAGACCTCCGAGCTTACGGCTCATCGCGGTGTACGTGCAGAGCCTATTGTGCGCCTCGCACTGTCCGGGCCAGGCGAGCCGCCTGCATTGCCGGCAGGATCGGAGTCTTATCGCGCGGCCGCACAAAGTTCTGCCGGGGCAATCATAGTTCGTACCAATGATCCCTTGCGTAACTTAGTCCTCATCGCCCACATTCACCACAGCCATACAGCGTGGCAAGTGGTCGTCGAAAAGCAGCAGCTCCCCGCGCCCGCCTGGCTAAGCCCCGGTGAAGCTGATGCGCTCCTCTCTCAAGCAACCAATGAGTCCGCCGATCTCATCGCCGCAACCGGGTATACCACCGAGGCCTTGCCCAACCCCCGCCTCACCGTGGGAACCCTGAGCGACTTCTATGACACACCTGGCCTTCCCCACTCAACGCCAGCTCGAGCAGCCAAGCTCTTTGCCCGAGCCGATCGGGTAGCCGCAATCATCGAAACCGTCACTGACCGCATCAATGACCACAGCCTTGACCCACAATTGCTTCGCTTGTGGCGCCACATACGCCAGGCCCGCATGACAGGCGTGTCTTATGCGCTGGGAGAATTTGCCCGTTAACGGGACCAGATATCGCAGCACCCCGCCGCACACGGTGCACCATTGACTGTGCACCCTTGCACCGTGACACTCCCGCTGGTCTCCCACTCGCGGCCGTGCTCTAGCTCATCGATGAGATCAACGACCATCTCCGCAAACCGTGGAGTCGGACCCGCTGTCCGGGTGCGCAGGACCTTGACACCCATCTCGTCTGCCGCCTTCTGCAGCTCGGAATCGAGATCCCAGATAACCTCCATATGATCAGAGATGAAGCCAATCGGACACACCACTACCGTGTCGATACCTTCGTTATGGTGAATATCTGTGGTGTGATCAACAATGTCTGGCTCGAGCCACGGAGTGCGTGGGTTGCCCGAACGTGACTGCCATACGAGGTCGTAGTCAGAAATATGTGCCTGCGACGCCACCAACCGCGACGCCTCTGCTACCTGGCGGGAGTAAAGGTTTTTATCACCTTCCACACCGCCCACGTTATCGTGCGCGACGGGAACCGAATGGGCGGTAAACAGCATGCGAGTGGATTCCTTCTTTTCTTCCGGAACCTGTCCCCAGACCTCTGTGACGGCGGCTGCCATTTCGACCACGAACTTCGGATGATCGAAGAATTGGCGAATCTTAGTAAATTCAATGTCCGGCAACCCCTGCTCCGCCAGATGCTCACGCATCTGCTGAATGTCCTCATCATATTGCCGGCATGCGGAGTACCCACCCCATGCAGAGGTAGCGAAGACGGCCACCTTGCGGACCCCGTCCTGGGACATCTTCTCCGCAGTCTCGCTGGCAAAGGGATGCCAATTTCGATTGCCAAAGTAGACTGGTAGATTATGCCCGCGTTTTTTCAGCTCCCCTTCGAGATGATCGATGATTTCGCGGTTAAGCGCATTGAGCGGACTTACACCCCCGAAGTGGTAATAATGCTCGCCCACCACTTCTAGCCGCTCGCGAGGGATACCTCGGCCTCGGGTAACGTTCTCCAAAAAAGGAACGACCTCCTCGTTTCCTTCCGGGCCACCGAAAGAAAGAACGAGGAGGGCGTCGAAGTTTTGGGCATTCTGTTGTGCGTCAGTCATGCCCTAAACCATACCAACCAAAAGTTGGAGATTAGAGAAGGCGCACGACATCGGGAGTAGCGCCACCCCAGCGAACTGGAACTACTGAAACAGTCTGACCAGACTGTGGCGCTTCAATCATTTGGCCGTCGCCTAGGTAGATAGCTACGTGCTGGCTTCCACCAGCTCCGTAGAAGATAAGGTCACCACGCTGTGCGTTCTCGCGAGGAATCTTCTTGCCCTGCTGGTACTGCGCACCAGTGTAGTGAGGAAGGTCCAGGCCGGCTGCCGCGTAGGCATACTTAACTAGTCCCGAGCAGTCGAAGCCAGACTGGCCGAAGTCGCCGAAGGAATCAGCCACGCCACCGTCTCGAAGACCGCCGGTTGGACCATTATTATCGCCGCCACCCCACACATAAGGGACGCCGACCTGAGACTCAGCGCGAGAAATCACGGCCTCGATCTGAGCGTCTCGGCCCGCGTCTGCACCAGTGGTGGTTTCCTCGGACTCAGTTACCTCATCCAATTCGGGAGCATCAACATTGGCGGCAGGTGCAGTGTTCGGACTGCCCAAACCAAGCAAGTCAGAAGAGCCCTGCATGAGGGTGCGCACATCGTCCTCATCAACGGCTGCAGCGATATCATTCGCAAGTCCGAGCGCATCGTTAACAGAGGACCCAGTGCCGAAATCGACGTTCTGGAACGTCGGAGTAGCACCCTTGTTGAGGGCGTTTCCAAAGTCCGCTTCTGGAGTAGTCTTATCCTGCTCAGCAACGGATGGAGCCTCCGGATTATCGGCAACGTCCGCACTGCCAGGAGCCTCAAGCGATCCCCGATCTACTACCTCATCCGTAAAGCCCTGAGACTTGTCCTCGGAAGTCAAGTCTTCAGAATTGACCGTAAAGGCGTTAGCCGGAGCTGCAGAATCAAGATTATCAACTTGATTTGGCGAGGTTGGAAGAGAATCCTGCTGCGAGAGCTGCATCCCGCTTGCTGCCTCCTCTTGGGGCGCAGCCTGCTGCTGGCGGGCAAAAGTGGCCTCCGCAAACCTTTGGGTAGCGTTTAGTCGCGCTTCATTCTGGGCCAGCTCCCGACGCTCCTGCGCAACCCGATTCTCGGCTTCTCGCTTTTCCTCACCGGCCTGGCGCAGCTCATCTTCCAAGCTGGCAACGTACTCTTCATTAGTGCCCGGCTCGCCGTTCACTTGTTCCAATTGGGTTCGGATCTGAGCAATACGGTCTTCCGCTCCGGAAACATCTGCTTCCGCGCGACCTAGCTCTGCCCGGGACTCCTCCACAGCGGCCTGCAGCGAATCTGCATTGGCAACCGCACGGTCAATTGCTACGTGGTCTGACTCTTGGTCCTGGACCGAACCCGGATTTGGCGTCGATACTTCATCGGCGCCTGCTGGGGCTACGGTGGAAAGTGTTGAAATGGCTGCGGTACCTGCTACTGCAGCAATGAAAGCGCGAACATGTCGAATGCGCGGAAGGCGAATGGTGGCCACTGAAATACTCCTAGTTTGGGCCCACCCTGCTCCTTTTGTGAGAGTCCACGAAGACCTCCGGACATAGGTATGCCCGGGCTCCCCGCCTGCATATTTCGCACAAACACAGGCGTTATCGCATGCCTTATTGGGTGGCCTAGGAAATCGCTTCGACTAGATATCTATAGCTACGCGAAACTATCCCCTAGCGCCCGCAGACACTAGAGCGGTAACTGGTATTGGACTGCCTACATTGGCTGAGACTTCACTCCGGGTGTGCACATTCTGTGGACGCTCAGCAGACTTAGGGCTTTCATGTTGGAACTAGAGAGAGTTGAGGACGATTGCTGCGCCGATACTGGATGACTCTAACCGCTACTGTTTCCCCACAACAGCGATATCCAGCCAACTAGTGCTCCGACAAGAGAGCCTAAAAGTCTACTTGCGTGAGTCCGACAAGTCGGCCACAAATGGTCTACAACTATTCTCTGTTCAAACAAATTCCCACGACTGCGAAATCCACTTCTATTCTTCGCTGTGCGCGACATACGCTCCAGGATGCGTCTAACAACCCGCGATTCCGTATGCCCCGATCACGTCTTCGTTGCACTGAGCACCGTGAGAACTGCTCTACGGGTTCTGGCAGACCTCGCCGCGGCGCCGACCGGAACCCAAAAGGTCTAGCCTTTTAGTACTACCGAGCCGTCGAGGGCAAGCAGCCACAAACCAT
This sequence comes from Corynebacterium sp. ACRPJ, assembly GCF_022347345.1. Lineage (NCBI taxonomy): Bacteria > Bacillati > Actinomycetota > Actinomycetes > Mycobacteriales > Corynebacteriaceae > Corynebacterium > Corynebacterium sp. ACRPJ. Next base: position 152,275 of record NZ_JAKRNC010000003.1, on the reverse strand, counting down.
GAACAGGCCGCACGAAGCTGACCCTTGTGGAGTGATTCGGCGTTCCCAGACCCTATCCCTATGGACCTCTCCGTACGCACCTTCTGCAACAACAGGCTTTCAGCCTTAGCCATATAAAGGTTCGCACCAAAATTTCCACACGGTGGAGTTCTAATGAACCCGTCTCACCTCATAAACGGAAGGTGGGTTGATGTGTAATTTTTCGAACATTGTAATCGCTCAAGTTCTTTGCCTGCGTTCCCAATCGCTATCGAAAGGTCCCGGTTCATTGACTTCCAAGAACGGCCACTCGACGTTCTAACTTTCGCTCGAGGCGTGCTTCCCCACATACCCGTGCGAGTTCTCTCGTGACAGTCAAGGCTAAGCCCATGAACCCAGGAAGCAAGAAATGTCTCCTGAGTCGACACCCGAACCTTACGTCACGACACGCCCGTTTCGCACAATTTTCCCGCAATTCACGTGAGTCAAGTTAATTCACATGACTCAACATGTGCACCTAACCTGCAATGATTTTGTTACCGTCCCGTTATTGTGACTTTAATCACTATCAAACCGGAGTCCCATACGCTCTACCAACCCCGAGTCTGACCACGACCAGGACAACTGAACCACTCCCCCACCGGATGTCAACCCCTAAGGGTTTACTTTGACCACTCCCCCGCCCCATCCACGATCCCCAATTAGGCATCCGGCTCACGCTAAGTCCAGGCCGAACTTCTGCCTCCCCAATCCGCAACCGACTCTCCCGGCACCCCGTGAGTGAACGAAACTGCGTCATCCACATTCGCCCGGAGTTCTTCAGTACACGCCTTCGGGACAGTTGCCCGAATTTTCCGCGCATCAAAGGCTCGCAAAAGTTTCACCCTCTAACGCGATACTTTCTCGAACAAACTTAATTTTCAGGTACTATTTGTCGAATTCTGGAAGGCCATGTTCCACGCTTCTCGCCCGGCTTTCATTACTGGCCGGCTCGCACCCTCAGCTTCCGTAGATCCTCTTCAACTATTAGGGCTTGCGACGGCCGGCCGCTAGGAAAGAGCCAACCAATACAATCACGGCGATTACGGCAACTGCCCCCACCACTGCGCCGACCGGGAAGCTGATTTGGTCTAGCCCCCTGTAGTACTCAGACAGAAGGTCTACTTGGTTAGCCCCAGGCGCGATCTGCGCCTGTACCGACTCAATGTCAGCGCGGCTATAAGTGTCACTAACGGAAGAAACATGGCGAGGGGTTTGTACGATGACGGTGTTTAAACCTGTCGCATCCTGGAGCTCTTGGGCAATGTCACGGACATCAGGTGTACGATCAGCCACCACATCAACCACGGCCACTCCGTCACCGTCTCGCAAGCCTTGAGCTACCTCCGCGTTGAGCTGTGCATCTTGGCTGAGCGTTGGGGACGTGTAGGCCACGCCGTCCTCTTCCAGCTGGCCTGCCAAATCAGCTACATCTACGCCCGCGGGAACCATGTGTATCTCTTCCTTATATATAGGGCTCCTAAACTTCTTCTCCCCCAAGATACGGGCGGGCCACAGACGTCCATCCCCTCAACTCGCCGAATTTCTCAAAAAGGTGAAAACAGAACGCTTGTACTGTTACAATGGCAGCGACCGAAGGTTTTAGCCTCTACAATATCTAGGTGAACCATCGCGTTCTTTGTCGCCTTCAACACAGCAGGCCCCATGGTCGCGTCGAGTCACACTCGTGACCGTTGACGCTGAGCACTGCCCCGCTGTGACGAAAGGCGGCGAGTACCAAACAGAACACACTGTTTATTAACAAGGAATGGAGCTCCCTGTGACTGAAAGCTTGAACTCCTTCGAGGCCAAGAAGACCCTTGACGTCAACGGCAAGTCTTATGACTACTTTGACATCAACACCGTCTCCGGCTTGGAGAAGTTGCCTTACTCCCTCAAGGTGCTGGCAGAAAACCTGCTGCGTAACGAGGACGGCAAGAACGTAACCAAGGATCACATTAACGCCTTGGCAAACTGGGATCCGGAGGCAGAGCCGGACACCGAAATCCAGTTCACCCCAGCGCGCGTCCTCATGCAGGACTTTACCGGTGTTCCTTGCGTTGTTGACCTCGCCACCATGCGTGAGGCCGTCTCCGCACTGGGTGGTACCCCAGATCAGGTTAACCCTCTCAACCCGGCCGAAATGGTCATTGACCACTCCGTCATCGTTGAGGCTTTCGGCTCTACCGATGCGCTGGAAAAGAACGTTGAAATCGAGTACCAGCGCAACGAAGAGCGCTACCAGTTCCTGCGCTGGGGTGCTGAGAACTTCTCCAATTTCCGCGTAGTTCCTCCGGGAACCGGCATTGTCCACCAGGTAAATATCGAGTACCTGTCTCGCGTTGTATTCGACAACGAGGGCCTTGCTTACCCGGATACCTGTATCGGCACCGACTCCCACACCACCATGGAAAACGGCCTGGGCATTCTGGGCTGGGGCGTCGGCGGCATCGAAGCAGAGGCTGCCATGCTCGGCCAGCCGGTATCCATGCTCATCCCGAAGGTCGTAGGCTTCAAGCTGACCGGTGAGATTCCCACCGGCGTTACTGCAACCGACGTCGTTCTTACCATCACCGAGATGCTGCGCGAGCACGGCGTTGTTCAGAAGTTCGTTGAGTTCTATGGCAACGGTGTTAAGTCTGTCCCGCTGGCAAACCGCGCCACCATCGGCAACATGTCCCCTGAGTTCGGTTCCACCGCTGCGATCTTCCCGATTGACGAGGAGACCACCAAGTACCTCGAGCTCACCGGCCGCCCGCAGGAGCAGATCGACCGCGTCGAGGCCTACGCCAAGGCACAGGGAATGTGGCTGGAGGAGGACGCTCCAGAGGCAAAGTACTCCGAGTACCTCGAGCTGGACCTGTCCACCGTTGTTCCTTCCATTGCCGGCCCGAAGCGCCCGCAGGACCGCATCCTGCTGACCGAGGCCAAGGAGCAGTTCCGCAAGGATCTGGCTAACTACACCACCGACGAGGTTTGCGTTGACGAATCCTCTGTCGAGGCAAAGCGCATGTCCGCAGAAGGCGGCGCCCCAGCTATGGAGGACGTCACCGGCGGCTTGAACAAGGCTCGTGAGGGTCACGGCGAGTCCTCGGCTACTGGCGCGAAGGGCCGCCACTCCAACCCGATTACCGTTGAGTCCCAAAACGGTGGCGAGTTCACCTTGGACCACGGCATGGTTGCCATTGCCTCCATTACTTCCTGTACCAACACCTCTAACCCATCCGTCATGGTGGGCGCAGGCCTTATCGCCCGTAAGGCAGCAGAAAAGGGTCTGCAGTCCAAGCCATGGGTTAAGACCATCTGTGCTCCTGGCTCCCAGGTTGTTGATGGCTACTTCCAGCGTGCAGACCTGTGGAAGGACCTCGAAGCCATGGGCTTCTACCTCTCCGGCTTCGGCTGCACCACCTGTATTGGTAACTCCGGCCCACTGCCGGACGAGGTTTCTGCAGCCATCAACGAGAATGACCTCGCTGCCACCGCGGTCCTTTCCGGTAACCGCAACTTCGAGGGCCGTATCTCCCCGGATGTCAAGATGAACTACTTGGCTTCCCCAATCATGGTTATTGCCTACGCAATCGCCGGTACCATGGACTTTGACTTTGATGCACAGCCACTGGGTCAGGATAAGAAAGGCAACGACGTCTTCCTGAAGGACATCTGGCCATCCCCGCAGGAGATTGAGGACACCATCCAGTCCGCTATCTCCCGCGAGATGTACGAGGCTGACTACGCCGACGTCTTCAAGGGCGACGATGCTTGGCGCAACCTGGACGTGCCGGAGGGCGAGACCTTCAAGTGGGATGAGGATTCCACCTACATCCGCAAGGCTCCTTACTTCGACGGCATGCCAACCGAGCCGAACCCGGTTGAGGACATCAAGGGCGCACGCGTGCTGGCAAAGCTGGGCGATTCCGTCACCACTGACCACATCTCCCCTGCTTCCGCTATTAAGCCGGGCACCCCGGCTGCGCAGTACCTCGATGAAAACGGCGTTGCCCGCCAGGACTACAACTCCTTGGGCTCCCGTCGCGGTAACCACGAGGTTATGATGCGCGGTACCTTCGCGAATATTCGCCTGGCTAACCAGCTGGTCGACGTCACCGGTGGCTACACCCGTGACTTCACCCAGGAAGGCGGCCCGCAAGCCTTCATCTTCGATGCTTGCCAGAACTATAAGGAAGCCGGCATCCCGCTCGTTGTCATCGCCGGCAAGGAGTACGGCACTGGCTCTTCCCGTGACTGGGCAGCCAAGGGCACCAACCTGCTTGGCGTGAAGGCTGTTATTACTGAGTCCTTCGAGCGCATCCACCGCTCCAACCTGATTGGTATGGGCGTTATCCCACTGCAGTTCCCACAGGGCGAGTCCCACGAGACCTTGGGCCTGGATGGTACGGAAACCTTCGACATCGAGGGCATCTCCGCATTCAACGATGGCTCCATCCCGAAGACCGTCCACGTCACCGCTACCAAGGAGTCCGGCGAGACCGTCGAGTTCGATGCCGACGTCCGCATCGACACCCCGGGTGAGGCTGACTACTTCCGCCACGGCGGCATCTTGCAGTACGTTCTGCGTCAGATGGTCAAGAACTAAGCGTCTTCGCGCAGTCCTTTAGCCCAACCGATGGGTTAAAGGACTAAGTTCAGTCGACAACGCGGGGTTGCACCGCCCTCTCTCAGGAAGGGCAATGCGGCCCCGCGTTTCGTCACGTCGACTTTATTTCTTATTTAAAATTACTGATTAAACAATCTTTAGATATCCCCCATTAAGGAGAGTTCCCTACTATGCCCATCGTGAGCGAATCTGAACTTAGCCGCCGCCGGCACGACATTCTCGTAGGTGCCCGCCGCTGCTTTGCAGAGCACGGGTACGAGGGAGCAACTGTTCGGCTACTCGAGCAAGCGACGGGTAAGTCACGTGGCGCAATTTTTCACCACTTCGGTGACAAAGAGTCACTATTTCTTGCCTTGGCGCAAGAAGATGCCGCTCGTCAGGCCGAAGTCGTGGCTCAAAATGGCTTGGTAGAAGTCATGCGGGAAATGCTCCAGCATCCTGAGCGCCACGATTGGTTGGCCACTCGCTTGGAAATCACTTCCCTGCTACGCACTGACCCCTCGTTCGCCGCTCGGTGGAAGGAAAATCAGTCGGTTCGTGATGAAGCCGTTCGCGCACGCTTGGCATCTAATGCGGATAAGGGCCGCCTTCGGGATGATGTAGAAATCGATACCTTAGCCATCTATCTTGAGGTGTTCATGGACGGATTCATTAACCGGCTTGCCTTGGGCGATACAGCGGAGCTGGAGAATGTTCTTGACTTAGTAGAGCAGTCCATCCGCGGTGCTCAGGCGGGCGCACAGTAACCCCCATACAACTACTTTTGCTCCCGGCAGCGTTTTAACTGATGTTGGAAACAGCCGGGAGCAATTTTGTATGTGCTTATAGATGCTGCGCCGGCAGTGTCTTTTCCGTTACTTCAGCATAGGTTTCTATTTCAGCCACAAACTTAGGATCGTGGCAGGTAACCACCAGCGCGCTGCCGGACTGCAGTGCGTGGTGGATCAGTTGGTGCATGAGCCAGCGGTCGGCAGATGAAAGCAAGGTGTCTGGTTCGTCGAGCAGGACCACTGGTCGCTGCTGCCCTATGACGTGGGCAACTTGCGCAAGTCGCAGGCGAGACGATGATAAATCGAGAGGATGGTCTGCAGGATTTAGTCCCATCAGGTTGCGCACGGTGTCATTGGGGACGAATTCCTCCACTGTTTGGAATACTGCCTGATCAAATGGCGATTGCAGGGCAAGAGCGGGTGGATTCGGGACGACTCCGGCGCCATCGAGCCCAGCAGCAGCGCGCAGGAGCGTGGTCTTGCCACTGCCATTATCGCCTCGCAGCCACGTAACCGCAGATTTCGCAATAGGGATTTCTACCGGTCCGACGCTGAAGGAAGTGCCACGGGGCTGAGAAAAGTGCCACCATTTTTTCTTTGCTGCACCCCGGCGAGCCGTTAGCGGACCGATACTCCCCGTCCGGAGGCTCGCAGAAACCCGCGGTAAGTCGACGGCCGCTACGAGTGGGTCTGTGCCAATGATGTCGCCACCCAATTCTGGCCAGGAGGAACTAGAAACGGAAATAACGCAAGTCTCCGGCATCGACTCCAAGAGTCGAACCACTTGCGTGCGCGAATCAGCATCAAGCCCGGCTGCGGGCTCGCACACAATCATGATTTCCGGCTCGCGAATGGCGACACAGGCTGCCGCCAACCTGCGTGTTTGGCCACCGGATAGCTGTGTAGGGTCATGTTCACAGTAGTCAGACAGGCCCACGGCGCGAAGCATTCGCTGCCCGCGCCGCTGCATTTCAGGGGCAGGAACGCCGGCATTTTCGAGGCCTAAAACTACTTCTTCGATACAGGCTTCCCGCAGGAAGCTAATCTGTGCTGAGGCATCCGTACCGATGATGGCTTCGGTAGATAGGTGCTCGGCTAGTTCCACGGCAACGTCTTCGACGGCTGTGTCAGGTTCGACGAGTACTTGATATATAGCCCCAGGACTGGGCTTAATGCGGGCTAAATCCATGCAGCAATCACCACCACAAGGCTAACTAGCGGAATGACGAAGCGTAAGACGCGGGAGACCATGGAGTCGGCAACGGGGCGCAATAGGGTGCGTTGCCCTTCCTGGTCGAATCCGACGGCGGCCAGGGCCTGACCGCGTTGGGTTCCTTGGGTAAGGAGGCGAGCGATGACGGGAATAATGACGCGCGAGATGGTATTGCGCCAGGTCACGGTGATGCCGGCGAGCTGGTTGGCTTCACACACGCAACGCCAAGCATGCGCGCCTTGAGGCAGGGTTTGTAGGGAGGCTCCAACGATATACGCGACCTTGTGGCCAGCGCGCGAAACTTGCAGCCACTTGGCGATATCAGCAATGCGCAGGGCTGCCATGGCCGCGATGAAGCAGGCCATGAGGGCGCAGAATCGGAGGGTGAGGGTGGCGGCGAGAACCAGGCCGTCGCTAGTGACCAGCGGCAGCACTGGGTCATCACCGTAGGGGGCGTGAATGACCAGCATGGAAAGGGCCGCTGGGGCGCTTAACGCCATAGTTGTCAAAATCACGGAGGCGTTGCGGGTAGCGGCAGTACCGCAGGCTAGGGCGATGAGCACTACGCTTGCCGACGCCACCGGGGTATTCAGCGCCAAAGTAAGGACCCAGCCGCAGGCCGCGATGGTGACGACGGTGGCGGGATGAAGGACGTGCATTAACGTGGCTGGAGGGATTCTCGGGTGCGCTGCGGCAGTGCTTTGACCGCTGCCCAGACAATGAGGAAGACCAGTGCCTTATCCAGGGGATCCGAAATAAAGGACTGCAGCGTAACCGAGGCGATGAGGGAATTGCCCAGTTCTCGAAAGAGCGAAACAACTGCGCCCGTACCAAGACCTGCGGTACCGCCATAAACAAAGGCAGCTACTGGTGCGGCGAGCATGCCGGAAATGATGCCGATGATGGCGCCGCTGAGAATGACCCACCACACCTTAGTGAAAGCGCCCTTCTTGATTACCAGTCCAGAGAGGAACCCCGTGGCGGCGGACACAGCGGCGAAGGGCAAAGCGGCGGGGTTCAACAGTCCCCATACGACGGAGGACAAGGTACCAGTAGCCAATCCGGCGATGGGTCCCGCGAGCGCGGCTACCAGGATCGTTCCCACGGAGTCGATATACAGCGGAACGCCGATAGAACCGATGATTTCGCCGACAACAATATTGAGCACTAGCGCTACCGGGATGATGGCGATGGTTCGCGCCGGTAGCGCCGGAACGGTGCCGGCTAGAAGGAGCGCGGCGCCAACGAGGTAGCCGGCGAGGGTAATAAGCGCCTCTGTCGAGCCGGCAACGGATTCCCAATCAGTAGGACGCAGAAGAACCAGATAAATCCAGGTTGCGGCGACAATGAGAGCACCCGCGATGACCATAGCCTTGCGGGCGGGGGTGAGAGAAAGCTGTGACACAGTAAAAGTCCAAATCCATATACCGAAAAATGGGCAAAATAAACGACGACCGCGGATGGTGCTGCGTTCCTATGTCACCTCGGAAAGCGAGCTTGCACGGCACGTGCGCCGCGGATAATAGTAGAGGCTCTGCGTGTTAAAAGCTACTAATGCGAAGCTAATAGCGTGAATCCCCGCGCGCATTCGTGGTGTGCGGCCTCTATATCTGCGCCTGTTACCAGCCGCGCGTTGTGGGCGCGGCCCCAATGGTTGCGCAAATCCGCAACGCTCGTGCCACGCATCAGTGGCGATTCCGCCTCGACATCCACGGTGGTTTCTATCGCTTCATCAGGGATACGCCCCAGGGCAATCATGCAGGTCAAGAGGTCGTGGATCTGGGCTTGATAGCCCTCTCCCTGTGCCTGGTGGAATTCAAAATAAAAACGCAGCACGTCCGGCAGGATCTGTGCTGTAGGGTGATCCCCCAACAATTCCAGGACCTCGTCTAGGCGCTGCGGAGTAATGAGAAACTGTTCCGTTACTTCGAGGGAACACAGCGTGGTGAGAACGCGTGGGGCGGTTGAATGAAAATGTTGGGCGGCGGCGTGTGGATCCACCCAAAAGTTCCACTCGGCAGTTGGCGTGGTGTTTCCGCGGTAATTGACCGCGCCGCCCATGATTGTGATGGCACCGAAGCGCGCGGCAGCCTCGCTATGGGTTGCCTCGAAAGCAGCAAGGTTGGTGACCGGTCCAGTAACGATCAGCTGCAGATCGTCGTGGGTGGCTAATGCTTCTTCCCATACCTGCTGCCAATCGCGCTGTTGCAGCTTGGCGGCGGCAGCGGGGGCATGTGCATAGCCCAGCCCTGTCGGGCCATGGGTCTCAGGGGTGGTGGTGAGATCCACCTTGAGGGGTTGGGGTACGCCGGGGGCTACGGGGACGTCGGCAAGCGAGCAAAGGTCCAAAATCCAGCGGGCATTAGCCGCGGTCTGGTGGACCTCGACGTTGCCGGCCGTGGTGGTAACGCCCACCAGCTCGATCTCACCGGCATGATGCAGACCCGCCAAGTACATGAGGGCGAGGCAATCATCGATACCGGGATCGCAATCAATAAGTACGGCTGGTGGCTTAGCAGTCATAATGCCAGCCAGTTTAGCGCCTTACTTGATAGAGCTCACTGGATTGTCGCCATCAACGAAGGCAAGCGGGGATTCCGGCAGGTTTTCGCGGCCAAGGGCCTCGACGATGACGTCCGCAACCAGCTCGCGGGAAGAAGTCATAGACTCCTTCAGCATCTTATCCTCAATCATTTCCAGGCCCTTGGCTGGTTCCTCGGTCAGCATCGCTGGCTTGAGGATGAGGTGCGGGTAGCTGGCCTGTACAAGGCGGTTGTCTACTTCCTTCTTGGACTCCACGTAGGCATACCACTTCTCATCGGCAGGATCCGTGGTTGCTACCTGGGAGCCGACGTAGGAGATCATCACATAGGCAGGTACATTCTTGCCCTCCTGCTGTAACTGGTCCATCGCGTCGAGGGTAGCGAGGGCGCCGTCGCGGTCGACGGCCCAAGTGAGGTCTGCCCCACCGCGGCCGCCATTGCCGGCGCCCCAGACTACAGCGTCATAAGCGGCGAAAAGCTCTGCCCACTGATCCACGGTTTGTTCAGTAATATCCGCCATAACCGGGGTCGCGCCGAGCTTTTCAATCTCGGCCTTTTGCTCCGGATTGCGGATGAGGGAGTGGACCTCATGACCGGCCTCAACCAGCTTAGGTGCGGTCAGCAGCCCGACCTTGCCGTGTCCACCGATGTACAGAAACTTCTTCTTATCAGTCATACCTCCCCACCGTAACAACGGCGCGGTCGGCGTGCAGACGGCCTCCTTACTCCGGCACGCACAAACCACCGCGGCGCGCCCGGCAAGCAGATAGAATTGCATGCATGTATGCCATTATGACCGTCACCGGTGCCGATAGCACCGGCATCATCGCCGCGGTGACCACTACCCTTGCAGAACTCGATATCAACGTCATCGACGTCTCCCAGACGCTCATGGGCGGATACTTCACCATGATCCTGCGCGTCGAATTCGATGCGGACAAGGTCTCCATCCAGACCATTAAGGAGCGCATGCGCCCCGTTGCGGAAGAAAAGCACCAGTCCATCCGCATTCAGTCCGAAGACCTCTTCACCGCCATGAACGAGATTTAGAATGAGTACGCGTTTTAATACCACCAATATCTTGGACACCATCGAGATGATTGAGAACTATCGTCTCGATATCCGCACCGTGACCATGGGCATCTCGCTCCTCGGATGCACCCGCTCCACCATGGAGGCTACCTGCCAGGCCATCTATGACCGCGTCACCCAGCAGGCAGGGCGCCTCGTCGAGGTATGCGAAGGCATCGAGGGCGAGCTCGGTATCCCCATTGTGAATAAGCGAATCTCCGTAACCCCCATCTCGTTAGTGGTGGCCGGCGTAGAGGGAAACCCCGTTGACGCAGCAAAGGCGCTGGACAAGGCGGCAAAAGAGGTTGGCGTCAACTTCGTGGGCGGCTATTCCGCCTTGGTAGAAAAAGGCGCTACCACCGCGGAGCAAAAGCTCATCAGCTCCATTCCGGAGGCGCTGGCTACTACGGACGTTGTGTGTTCCTCCGTGAATATCGCTAGCTCCCGCGCCGGCATCAACATGGATGCAGCCAAGAAGATGGGCGAGGTCATCAAGGAAGCGGCTGAGCTGACCAAGGACGATTCCGCCATTGCGTGCGCCAAGCTCGTGGTCTTTGCTAACTCCGTGGGAGATAACCCCTTCATGGCCGGCGCCTTCCACGGCATTGAGGAACCCGATTGTGTGGTCTCCGTGGGCGTTTCCGGCCCGGGTGTGGTCGACCGTGCCTTGGGCTCGCTCGAGGGGGCCAGCTTAGACCAGGTTGCAGAAGAGGTGAAGAAGGCTGCTTTCAAGATCACTCGCGCCGGGCAGCTGGTGGGCAACATGGCCTCGGAGCGCCTGGGAGTGCCCTTCGGCATCATCGACCTTTCGCTTGCCCCCACCGCCGAATTGGGCGATTCGGTTGCGCACATCTTGGAGCACATGGGCCTGGACCAAGTGGGCACCCACGGCACCACTGCGGCCTTGGCTCTGCTTAACGACGCCGTTAAGAAGGGCGGCATGATGGCTTGTTCCCGCGTGGGCGGGTTGTCAGGTTCCTTCATCCCCGTTTCCGAGGACAAAGGCATGATCGACGCGGTCAAGTCCGGCTCCATTTCCATGGACAAGCTGGAGGCCATGACCGCTATTTGCTCGGTTGGCTTTGACATGATTGCCCTGCCGGGCGATACCTCGGCCGCGACGATCTCGGGCATGATCGCCGATGAGGCCGCCATTGGCGTGATGAACCATAAAACCACCGCGGTGCGAGTCATCCCGGTACCTGGAGCCCAGGTAGGCGACGAGGTCAGCTTCGGTGGGCTTCTCGGCTACGCCCCAGTTATCCCGGTCAATCAGGTGGGCAATGCGCAGTTCATTAACCGCGGCGGCTTCATTCCGGCCCCGGTGCACGGATTCCGCAACTAGCGCCAGCAACAACCACGCCGCGGTCTAGTCCGCGGCGTGCTCCTCGCCCGGCTTATCGGATTCCGCCCACGCAGCTAGGTTGGCCTGAAAGTGCTGGTAGGAAGCCTCCAACTGTTTCAGCTCCACCTCGCCGCCTACTTGGCGGCGGGCATCGGAGTAGATGGCCCGGGCGGCGTCATCAAGCACGCGCCGGCGTTCCGCTGTGCGAAGAAGGGCAACCACCTTAGCCAGGTTATCCAGCAGGCTGAGGTAAATCTCCGCGTTATCGGCCGCATCGCGCCGAATCTGTGTAAACATCGCTTCGACGATTTCGGCATAGCTAAAGGTCTGATAATCCAGCCGAAACTCGCCGCCCACATGCACAATGCCCTGCGGAAGCCGCTTATCCCCAATCACCGTAAGAATCTGGGTGAAGCGGTCGATGATATCAATTACCGTGAATGGGTCATTAACGCCGGTACTCAAAGCGCGGGCAGCAATTTCTGCGAGGTGCCGGGCGGTAAAACGCGGGTCATGGGCAGAGGCGTTTTCGCGGTGTTGCGTGAGCACGATATGACGCTCAATATCTTCCGGCAACCGTGGCACGCCGTGGGCAATGACCTCGCCTTCCAGCACTAGGTCTCCCGGTGCCACGCCGAGGTGCACCGCGCAATTTTCCCGCGCCGCAGCCTGCGCGATGGCGTCATAGTCCACGAATTTGAGATAGCCAGTCTCACCACTGCGGCGCTTTTGCGCGTTCGTGTAGAACTCTGGCCCCGGCGCTTTTACTCTCTCTTCCTCCTCACCGCGGCGGATGAGCCGGCGCATGTGGCTTTCTACGTCTTGGGCAACCACGTGCACCACGTGGGACATGCTGATCGATTGCGCAATGTGCACGATGAAGTAGATGAGGAAGACAACGCAGGCGATGGCCAGCAGCACCGTTACGGCTACATTGAGGGAAGGAACGTATTCTTCTTCCCCACTGCCGCCGCTACGGACCGCGCGCAGGGATAGGAGCGCAAAAATAAAAGTTGCCAGGTAGATCGCCAACGTGGATTGAATGGAGCGATCCTTTAAAAACTCATGCAGGAGGCGTGGTCCCATCACCGTGACCACGCCCGACAGCGCGGTCAGGGTGATGAAAAAGACGGTGCCGGCCAAGGAGAGTGACGAGGTTGCTACCGCGCTTAAAATCCCTTGCGCGCTATCGGCGCTGCCGTCATAAAAGGGCGTGTCCGACACGTCAAAATTGCTACCAACCGCAATGAGCAATTCCGCGCCGACTGCGGCGAGGGCCACCGCCACAGCAGGAATGAGCCAAAACTTTTCCCGCCAGGCGGGCATCCTCTCCAGCAGTGTCTTCATATATCCCTAAGCTAGCTCCACGATCTCCATATAATCATCGGACCACAGGTCCTCATCACCATCGGGCATGATGATCACGCGTTCCGGATCCAGTGCCTTAACCGCACCCGGGTCGTGCGTCACCAGCACCACAGCGCCCGTATACGTTTTCAGTGCATCAAGCACCTGCTCGCGGGAAATTGGGTCTAAGTTATTGGTGGGCTCATCGAGCAGCAGTACATTCGCGCGACTGGAGACCAAGGCGGCCAGTGCAAGGCGTGTCTTCTCGCCGCCGGAGAGGGTACCCGCAGGCTGTTCCAGCTTCTCGCCGGAAAACATAAAGGCACCAAGCAGGCTGCGCAACTCCTGCTGATCCGCATCCGGGCAGGCATCGATGGTGTTTTGCCACACGGACTTATCCGGGTCGATGGTGTCATGTTCCTGGGCGAAGTAGCCGATACGCAGGCCGTGGCCGCTGACGATGCCACCTTCACCATCGGTGCGTTCCACACCGGCCAGCAATTTCAACAGAGTGGTCTTACCTGCACCGTTATAGCCGAGAACGACCACCCTAGAACCTTTGTCGATAGCGAGGTCTACGCCCACGAAAACCTCCAGCGAGCCATACATCTTGGTCAGGCCCTTGGCATTCATGGGGGTCTTGCCGCACGGCGCCGGCTCGGGGAACTTAATATTGGCCACCTTATCGGCCACGCGGACTTCATCCAGCTCGCTCATCATGCGTTCAGCACGGTGGAGCATCTGCTTTGCCGCGGCGGCCTTGGTTGCCTTAGCACCGAGCTTGGCCGCCTGCTTTTGCAGTGCAGACGCCTTCTTTTCGGCATTGGCACGCTCTCGGCGACGCCGCGCCTCATCGGTAGCACGGGCATCGAGGTACTTCTTATAACCCATGTTGTAGACGTCGGCCTCGCCGCGGACCGCGTCAAGGAACCACACCTTATTGCACACGGCTTCTAGCAGTTCGACGTCGTGGGAAATCATAATGAGCCCGCCCTCATGCTTGGACAGGAATTGGCGCAGCCACGTAATAGAGTCGGCATCCAAGTGGTTAGTCGGCTCATCCAGGAGCAGGGTGGTCTGGGATTTGCCGGAGCCTTCGGTAGCCGCAAAGAGAATCTGTGCCAGCTCCACACGGCGGCGCTGGCCGCCCGAGAGAGTCTTGAGCTTTTGATCTAGGACACGCTGTGGCAGGCCCAAATTATCGCAAATCTGAGCACACTCGGAGTCGGCCTCATAGCCGCCGAGCGACTCAAACTGCTCCTCTAAGCGGGAATACTTACGGATGGCCTTATCCCGGAACTTATCGTCCGTGGCCGATTCCATGAGCTCTTGTTGCTTCGCCATGCGGCGCTTAAGATCATCCAGGCCGCGTGCGGAGAGAACGCGCTCGCGCGCCGTTTGCTCGATATTTCCCTCGCGGGAATCCTGGGGCAGATAACCAATGGGGCCCGAGCGAGTCACAGAACCACCATAAGGCTCCGTCTCCCCTGCCAAGATGCGCATGGTCGTCGTCTTGCCCGCGCCGTTGCGGCCGATGAGGCCGATGCGGTCGCCGGGCTGCACGCGGAGGTGCTGCCCGGGGGCGTCGAGAAGCGTGCGCGCTCCTACCCTGACTTCGAAATCATTGGTTACAATCACGAAGAAATAGTCTAGCAATTGACGCGGCCAACGCTAAGACGCACTAACGCCCCCAACAGTCACTTCCCTAATCCGAGAAATGCGCTGCTGGGGGCGCGGGATTGCTACGCGACTCTACACCGCGAAGCCGAGGGCCTGAAGCTGCTCGCGGCCCTCCTCAGTAATCATCTGCGGACCCCATGGCGGCATCCATACCCAGTTGATGCGGACGGCATCTGCCAGCTTATTGGCCTTGACGATGTCTTCCACCTGCTCTGCAATGACATCGGTCAGCGGGCACGCCGGCGAGGTCAGCGTCATATTGATCATGACGATCTCCTTGCCATTGTCCTCTTCAAACCAAAGATCATAGACAAGGCCCAGGTCAACGACGTTAATGCCGAGCTCGGGGTCAATGACATCACGCATGAATTCGGTGACATCAAAGGCCTTAGAAATCTGCTCTTCAGTCTGCTCCGGGCGCTCGCCGCTGCCGGAGAATGAAGAGCTCTCGTTCTGATAAGGATCTACGGGTTCGGTCATCTAGTTCTCCACTTCAGTTAGTGCATCGGCGGATGCAGCCTGGAAGGCCTTCCATCCGAGGAGCGCACACTTTACGCGCGCTGGGTACTGGGACACGCCGGCGAAGGCAACACCGTCACCGATGAGGTCTTCATCGCCCTCTTCTTGTCCACGCGAGGTAATCATCTTCTCAAACTCGGCCAGCTTCTCATTGGCTTCCGCAAGCGGCAGTCCAACGATCTCTTCAGCCATAACCGAGGTAGAAGCTTGCGAAATGGAGCAACCTTCCGCGTCATAGGAGACGTCCTCGACGGTCTTGCCGTCGTCGGAAAGGCGCACGCGCAGGGTCAGCTCATCGCCGCAGGACGGGTTCACGTGGTGAACCTCGGCCTGATACGGCTCCCTCAGGCCGGCGTGTTGGGGGTTCTTATAGTGATCCAGGATGACGTCCTGGTACATGGAATCTAAGTTCATGAGGCAACTCCAAAGAATTCGCGGGCAGCCTTGATTGCGTCCACCAGCTTATCTACTTCTTCCTCGGTGTTATAAAGGTAGAAGCTAGCGCGGGCGGTGGACTGTGCGTCGCAGGCACGGTGCAGTGGCCACGCACAGTGGTGGCCAACGCGAATGGACACACCGTGGTCATCGAGGACCTGGCCCAAGTCGTGCGGGTGAACGCCCTCCACAGTGAAGGAAATGGCGCCACCGCGATTTTCGGTGGTCTCTGGACCGATGATGCGCAGACCAGGGATTTCCTTGAGCTGGCGCAATGCGCGCTCGATGAGCTTCTTTTCGTGCGCGTGGATTTTGTCCATGCCCACTTCTTCCAAGAACTTCACCGCTGCGCCGAGGCCAACCACCTGGCTGGTCATCTGCGTGCCCGCTTCAAAGCGCGTCGGGGGCTCGGCAAAGGTGGTCTCTTCCATCTTGACGATCTCAATCATGGAGCCACCGGTCAGGAAGGGCGGCAGCTTCTTGAGCAGCTCATCCTTGCCGTACAGCACACCCACGCCGCTGGGGCCGCACATCTTATGGCCGGAAAAGGCCGCAAAATCCACGGCCAAAGCATGGAAATCCACCGCCATATGTGGCACCGACTGGCAGGCGTCGAGGACGACCATGGCGTCGACCGCGCGGGCGCGGCGCACCAGTTCATCCACGTCTGCTACAGCACCAGTGACATTGGATTGGTGAGTAAACGCAACTACCTTGACGGAGTCATCAAGCTCGAGCGAATCGAGATCGATGCGTCCGTCTTCGGTCATGGAATACCACTTCAACGTAGCGCCAGTGCGAGCACACAGCTCCTGCCACGGCACCAAGTTGGCGTGGTGCTCCAATTCGGTGATGACAACGGTATCGCCCTCGCCCACGTAGAGGTCCCCCGCGCGCTCGTCGCTCAGCACATAGGCAACTTCGTTCAGGGCCTCGGTGGCGTTCTTGGTAAAGGCGATTTCGTCGCGGTCCGCACCCACGAATGCGGCGATAGCTTGTCGCGCGGACTCGTAGGCGTCATCGGCCTCTTCCGCCAGCTGGTAGGAACCGCGGTGGACAGGAGCGTTCGTGTGCAGCACAAACTCCTCCTCCGCCTTCCATACCGGCAGCGGGCGCTGGGAAGTAGCGCCCGAATCCAGATACACCAGTGGCTTATCGCCGCGCACAGTGCGCTGGAGGATCGGGAACTGCTCCCTAATTGCGTTTACATCAAATCCAGTCATGAATCTTCTTTAGATAGTCGCGGTTGACCGGCCCGTGGTCGGTCCTTACTTCAGGAACTGGTCGTAGCCGTCAGACTCGAGCTGATCCGCTAATTCGGCGCCACCGGTCTTGATGACTTGACCGTCTGCAAAGACGTGCACAAAGTCCGGCTTCACATAGTTCAGGATGCGCTTGTAGTGGGTAATCATCAAGATGCCACCATTGGTTTCCTTCTGGTAGCTATTGATGCCCTCAGACACGATGCGCAGAGCGTCAACGTCCAGGCCGGAGTCGGTCTCGTCCATAACTGCGAACTTCGGCTTCAGGATATCCAGCTGCATGACTTCGTGGCGCTTCTTCTCACCGCCGGAGAAGCCTTCGTTGACGGAGCGGGAGATGAAGGACTTATCAATCTTCAAATTCTCGCGGGCCTGGGTAAGCTCCTTGTTCCATTCACGCAGCTTCGGTGCTTCACCGCGAATGGAGGTAACTGCAGAGCGCATGAACTGAGAGACCTTTACGCCTGGTACCTCAGTTGGGTACTGCATAGCCAAGAAGAGGCCGGCGCGAGCGCGCTCGTCGACGGGCATCTCCAGCAGATTTTCGCCGTCGAGAAGCACCTCGCCCTCGGTGACCTCATACTTTGGGTGGCCGGCGATGGTGTAAGACAAGGTGGACTTGCCGGAACCGTTCGGACCCATGATGGCGTGGATCTCACCGGAGTTGATGGTCAGGTTAACGCCCTTGAGGATTTCCTTCGGCTCGCCGCCTTCTTCCGTCGGCAGCACCTGGGCGTGGAGGTTCTTAATTTCCAGAGTAGACATAATGTGTGTGGTTTTCCTTCTATGAAAGATTTAGGCGGAGATCTTTTCCAGTTCTTCGGAAATGCGGTTTTCCAATTCCTCGGACAGGGACTGCACCGGAATACGGTGGATGACCTCATTGAAGAAGCCACGGATGATGAGGCGGCGGGCTTCAGCCTCTGGAATACCGCGAGACATCAGGTAGAACAACTCGATGTCATCGAAGCGACCAACGGTGGCCGCGTGGCCTGCACCGGTAATTTCACCGGTCTCAATTTCCAAATTAGGGATTGCGTCCGCGCGAGCGCCCTCGGTCAGAATCAGGTTGTTGTTGGTCTCGTAGGTATCGGTGCCCTGTGCATTGGAGCGGATAAGGACATCGCCCACCCAGCAGGTGCGGGCCTCATTGTCCTTGGTGCCCTGCAGTGCGCCCTTGTAAAGGACGTGGGAGCGGCAATTAGGGACGGAGTGATCCACCAACATGCGGTTTTCAAAGTACTGGCCTTCGTCAGCGAAGTAAACACCCAGCAGCTCTGCATCGCCGCCTTGCTCGGTGAAGTTCACGCGAGGCACGATGCGTACCACCTCGCCGCCAAAGATGGCGGAGTTGTGGCGCAGCACGGAATCGCGGCCGAGCTGTGCCACGTGGTTAGACAGGTGTACGGCATCGTCTTCCCAATCAACGTCAACAACGACGGTCAGGTGAGCGCCATCGCCCACGATAAACTCGACGTTATCCGCGTGGGTGCCAGAGCCGACGTACTTCAAAATGACGGTGGCTTCCGCATGGTGGCCTACCTCGATGGAGGTGGCGCCAAAGGAAGTTACGCCCTCGCCCTTGCCGGTGTAGGTAATGACCACGGGCTCTTCCACCTGAGCCTCGGCGTCAATAGTGACAACCTGGCCTTCAGGCATAGAGGTCCACGCCTGTGCAGCAACGCGGTCAGACGGGGTACCAACGCGGCCCAAGCGCTCGTCATCGCGAGCGACGGTCTCGGAGCTTACGCCGGGATGTTCGCTCACGGTGACGTCCTGTGCCACTGCCTCAGCGAACTCGCCATTGTGCAGTCCACGGAGCTTGCGCAGGGAGACAAAGCGCCACACCTCATCGCGGCCGTGCGGCACCGGGAAGTCCTCCACGTTGGTGGAGGTAAAGACATCACCCTTGGTAATCTTATCCGGATTGAATTCGTTCGAAGCGACCATTTTCTTTAGCCGACCGATCCTTCCATTTGCAGTTCGATGAGGCGGTTGAGCTCGAGGGCGTACTCCATCGGCAGCTCCTTAGCAATCGGCTCAACGAAGCCACGTACGATCATCGCCATTGCTTCTTCTTCCGCGATACCGCGGGACATCAGGTAGAACAGCTGCTCCTCAGAAACCTGGGAAACGGTTGCCTCATGGCCCAGCGTGACGTGGTCATTGCGGATGTCGTTATACGGGTATGTATCCGAACGCGAGATATTGTCCACTAGCAACGCGTCGCACTCGACGTTAGAGGTGGAATGGTGCGCGTTCTGATTAACCTGTACCAAGCCGCGGTACGCGGCGCGGCCGCCGGCACGGGCAACCGACTTAGACACGATATTGGAAGAGGTGTGCGGAGCCATGTGAGTCATCTTGGCGCCCGTGTCCTGGAACTGGTTCTCACCAGCAAAGGCAACGGAGAGAACCTCACCCTTGGCGTAAGGACCGGTCATCCATACGGCCGGGTACTTCATGGTGACCTTGGAGCCAATGTTGCCGTCGACCCATTCCATGGTGCCGCCTTCTTCTACCTTGGTGCGCTTGGTCACCAAGTTGTAGACGTTGCTGGACCAGTTCTGAATGGTGGTGTAGCGGCAGCGGCCGCCCTTCTTCACGATGATCTCCACTACTGCGGAGTGCAGGGAATCAGACTTGTAGATAGGAGCGGTACAGCCCTCGACGTAGTGAACATAAGCGTCCTCGTCGACGATGATGAGGGTGCGCTCGAACTGGCCCATATTTTCCGTGTTAATGCGGAAGTAAGCCTGCAGTGGAATATCTACGTGCACGCCCTTGGGCACGTAGATAAAGGAGCCACCGGACCACACAGCGGAGTTCAGCGCGGAAAACTTATTGTCACCCGCCGGAATAACGGTGCCGAAGTACTCCTCGAAAAGCTCAGGGTAGTCACGCAGTGCGGTATCAGTATCGACGAAGATGACGCCCTGGCTTTCCAGGTCCTCACGGATCTGGTGGTAGACAACCTCGGACTCGTACTGGGCTGCCACACCGGCAACGAGGCGCTGCTTCTCGGCCTCAGGAATGCCCAACTTATCGTAGGTGGCCTTGATATCGTCAGGGAGTTCCTCCCAGGTCTGGGCCTGCTCCTCAGTGGACTTCACATAGTACTTAATCTGGTCGAAGTCGATGCCAGACAGATCCGCACCCCAGGTGGGAACGGGCTTCTTATCAAAGATGTTCAGCGCCTTCAGACGCTGGTTAAGCATCCATTCCGGCTCGCCCTTCTTGGCGGAAATATCGCGTACTACATCTTCATTCAAGCCGCGGCGAGCAGAAGCACCAGCCGCGTCCGAGTCGTGCCAGCCGTACTCATATGCACCAATGGAATCAATGATTTCATCATCGGTCATCTTGTTCTCGGGTGCCGATTGTGCCTGGGTCATGACTCGCTCCTTTCAGTATTTGTATTAACGGGTGTCAAGGGGATGTTTGTGGTACAGATCCCATGACCGCCGGCGATGGAGGCCAAAGGCTGTACGTGTTTGCCTAATAGAGCAGAAAAGACTTCTTGTTCCGCCTCACACAGCTCCGGATGCTCGGCCGCCACATGGGAGACCGGACAATGGTGCTGACAGATTTGCACTCCCTGACCAGCGCGGTCCACCGTGGCGGCATACCCGTGCTCGTCCAATACCTCGGCCAGCTTGCGGGCCACATCCTCTACAGATTCGCCCTCTTCTACGAGGGGGCGCACATCTGCAACGAGACGCTCGAAGCGGACCTTGGCAAAGCGCTTAACGGCCTCAGACCCGCCGACGTCGCGAAGCGCCGTCAAGGCATCAGAGGCCAAATCATCGTAGGCGTGGCCGAATTGCGCTCGGCCACGATCGGTGAGGCGGAAGTGTTTGGCTGGTCGCCCGCGACCAGAGCCGCTACCCGCTGAACCGCGGGTAACTGGGCGGCGGCGCACAACCTCCGTCAATTCCTCTTCCACCAAATTGTCTAAGTGCCGGCGGATTCCGGCAGCAGAAAGGCCAAGGCGTTCACCCAAGTGGGAAGCGGTAACGGGCCCGTCCTTCAGCAGCAACAGCATCACTTGCCGGCGGGTATCGCCATCCGTAGTGCGGGATTCCTTAGCCGCCTTATGCGTAGTTTCTACGCGCTGAGGTGTGCTCATGCCGGGACCTCCCTTCGTGCTTCGCTCACTTACAGCCGCCCTGCAGCCGGCTCCCGTAATTCCGAGAGTCGCGCCGCAGTCCAACTGCGCCTCCTTTATTAGACAACACTAGTGTTCCTTAATTCATTCCGGAATGCCACCATTAGCCATTCTTCGGCGTGGCACGGGGGTGGCTTACTCCCCTCATCGCCACAACTGGCGGTGCTGCGCGCGTCAAAATGGCGGGCCTGCTGGGGTTGGGGCGGAGGATTCGCGTAAGGTCTTAACCCATGACAGGCAAATTCCGCGGCTTTCTTTCCGGCGTCAAGGCCGAGCTGCCGCAGCTGGGCACCGCTGGTTCCCGGTCTGCGCGGCTACACGCCGAGGACACCGGAGCCGCAGAACCTGATTCTCGTTTTGATTTTGTCCCCGCCAAAGAAGATGGCCTAAAGCGCACCACCACCGCACAATGGCGGACATTTTTTATCTTGCGCTGGGTGGGCACAGTGGGTTCTCTACTTATCGCCTTCGGCGCGTTAGGTGCCGGCGCCCTCCCAGTAGTGGGAAACCCTTATGACAACGTGCCTTTTGGATCCCTCATGTCTCGCATGCTGCAGACCTCTTCTGCCATAGTCATGGTGGGAGTAGGCCTGATGGTGGCCGCCTGGGTTTTCTTGGCCCCTTTTGTAGGCACCCCGCTGCGCCAACCCCAGGAAGGTGCCCTCACCCCAGCGCGCGCTCGCCGGCTCGTGACCACACACCAACTATGGCGCACGTGGGCCGGCTGGGTCATCCCGCTGATTTTTACCGCCCCGCTCTTCACCCAGGACATTTACTCCTACTTGGCCAACGGTTCCATCGTGATGCAGGGCATGGATCCGTATTCTGCAGGACCGGTGCAATTGCTTGGCGCGGGTGATGAGCTCGCCCGATCCGTACCGTTTATCTGGGCCAACTCCCCTTCTCCCTATGGCCCCGTAGCACTCGGGCTTGCTGGGGTGGTGAGCGCAGTTACCTCAAATTCCATCCTCTTGGGAGTTATCGCCCACCGCCTCCTATCCATCGCCGGTATCATGGTTGCTGGGTGGGCCATAAGCTGTTTGGCGCGGCGCTGCCGGGTATCTCCAGAATCTGCCCTATGGCTCGGCATTCTCAACCCTCTCACTATCTTGCACCTGGTGGGCGGAATCCATAATGAGTCCATCATGTTGGGCCTGCTTCTAGTGGGTATGGAGCTGGGCCT
The DNA here is from genome assembly GCF_022347345.1 of Corynebacterium sp. ACRPJ. Classification (NCBI taxonomy): domain Bacteria; kingdom Bacillati; phylum Actinomycetota; class Actinomycetes; order Mycobacteriales; family Corynebacteriaceae; genus Corynebacterium; species Corynebacterium sp. ACRPJ. The sequence continues at coordinate 130,106 of NZ_JAKRNC010000003.1, read as the reverse complement.
GCGGGGCGTCGACAAGCTGGAAAAGTCCACGCGCAGTGCCTACCTAGCACTAATTGCTTCTGGATTTTGTCTGTCCTGCGCCGGGATGGTCAAGGTTACCGGCTTTATCGGGCTGGGCTTTGTAGGGATGGCCTATGCCCGCCACCTGATAGACAAGGACGGTGCAACACGCTGGAGGGCTTTGGTCTACGCCATTGCCCTGCAGCTAGTTATTTTAATTGCAACCATTGCACTTATTAGCGCCTTGACCGGTATTGGCCTGGGGTGGATCACGGGACAAGGCGGGGCGGCCTCCATCCGCTCGTGGCTTTCTACCTCCACCGCCGTAGGCGTGGGCACCGGCTTCATCGGAATGCTGTTGGGTCTAGGCGACCACACCGAAGCTATTCTCACCGTAACCCGTACCTTTGGCGTGCTGGTGGCAGTAGCTTTCATGGCCCGCATGCTCTTTGCAACGTTGCGCGGCTACATCCACCCTGTGGGAGGACTCGGCACCGCCTCCTTAGTACTGGTTATCTTCTTTCCCGTCGTCCATCCGTGGTACATCCTGTGGGCGGTACTGCCTTTGGCCGCATGGGCCAACCGGCTTATATTCCGTTTCTGCGTCGTGGCTTATTCGGCAGCTATGAGCTTCTTTGTACTGCCGCGCGGCCTCGGGTTGCCGCCCAGCACTATCATCGTGATCTACGTGTCGGCAGCCTGCACTTTCGCCGTCATCGCCACCCTGTGGTGGGTTGCAGTGCGGCGCAGCGGAATCCGTGTCCTAAACTAATCCCACGTGAATTCCATTTCAGCCGATCGCCCAGCCCTCACCGTGGACAACGTGGTGAAGAAATTTGGCCCCACCACCGCCGTTAACGGTCTAAGCCTTAGCGTTGCCACAGGTGAGGTCTTTTGCCTCCTTGGCCCCAATGGCGCCGGAAAGTCCACAACGATTGAGATGTCAGAGGGTTTTATCCACCCCACCAGCGGCACAATCGACGTCCTAGGACTCGACCCGAGTTCCGCACCGGACAAGGTGCGCGAAAAGGTCGGCATCATGTTGCAGGGTGGTGGTTCCTACTCCGGCATCCGTGTTCTGGAAATGCTAGAACTTTCCGCTAGCTACAGCGCCCATCCCCTCTCCCCGCACTGGCTACTGGAAACGCTCGGGCTTGATGGAGTAGCCCGGACTCCCTATCGCAGACTCTCCGGCGGGCAGCAGCAACGGCTTTCCCTCGCCCTAGCAATCATCGGTCGGCCCGAGCTAGTTTTTCTCGATGAGCCCACCGCTGGCATGGATGCACAATCCCGTTTGGCGGTCTGGGACCTTGTTCGGGCCCTGAGGCGCGATGGCGTCACCATTGTTCTTACCACCCACCTCATGGATGAAGCGGAGTCACTAGCGGACCGAGTGGCAATCATGGATCATGGCGAGCTTGTAGCCCACGGCACCCCCGCGGAACTTACCGCCCAGTCGGACTCGGCAGGGCTTAGTTTCAGCACCGATATCGATGTTGATATGGAAGCTTTGGCTGAGGCTGGAATTCGAGCAACCAAATCCCGGCCGCTGCATTACCGCTTGACCCAGGCCGGCACTCCCGAGACGATTGCCGCGCTGAGCGCCGAACTCGCCCGCCAAGGAGTCCTGCTGCGGCGCTTAGACGCAGCCCACCGCAACTTAGAGGAGGTCTTCCTTGACCTTACCGGGCGCCATTTGCGCAGCTAGCTGCGTCCTCCGCCAGGATCGAATTCAATCAACTGCGTTGCGGAAAGAAACCACCACATGAGCACTACATTTAACATTGGAACCTTTACCCCGGCCCCCAAACGGGCTAGCGCCGGCGCCATGTTGCTCGCGCAAGGAAAGATGGAAGCAAAACTCATGCTGCGCCACGGCGAACAGCAATTGCTCAGCGTCATCATCCCGCTGGCCCTGCTCATTGGCGCGGCCCACCTAGAGTCGCTCACCGGACATGGCTTGCACGAAGTCTTTCCCATGGTGCTTGCAGTAGCGGCCACCTCCGCAGGCTTTACCGGTCAGGCCATTTCACTTGCCTTTGACCGGCGCTACGGGGCCCTTAAACGCACCGGCGCGTCCGGTGTGCCCGCATGGGCCATTATTGGCGGCAAAATCCTCGGCGTGCTCACCATGGTGGTATTCCAAATCCTCGTTTTGGGCATAGCTGCCTATATCCTGGGCCTCCGCATCAGCCTGGGCGGGGTGCTGCTCATGATTCTTTCGCTATTTTTTGGCGTTGCGGCTTTTACCGCCATGGGGCTGCTGCTCGGCGGCACCCTCAGCTCTGAGGTGGTACTCGCACTGGCCAATCTCATCTGGTTCCTGCTCCTCGGCGTAGTCGGATGGACCCTCTACTCCCAGGGGCTGGGCGATAACGGCATCCTCAACGCGGTGCCGACCGTCGCCCTAGCAGGCGCGCTTACCGACGCCTCTAATTCCACCTTCCCCGGCCTCGAGCTCCTGTCCTTGTTGGCGTGGCTTGCGGTGGCGTCGTTCGCTGCGGTCCGTTGGTTCCGCTTCGATGGCTAAATGTGACTTTTGTCCGGTTCCTCTCGAAACGAGAGGAATTTTTATGCCCGAAATCTCCCGACTAGTAGGATGCTATGCGTGAATTACTGGACGAAGATCAAGCGCTTCTTTAAGGAAGCCGCCCCTACACTGCAACAGCAGCGCCTCATCGCGCTCATCCTCCTCTTGTGCCAGGGTGGCATCACCGTGTCTGGTTCCATTGTCCGCGTGACCGGCTCGGGATTGGGTTGTCCCACCTGGCCGGAATGCCAACCAGGCTCCCTTGTCCCCATGGAAGGCGCTGCGCCTGCTCTCCACCAGGCCATCGAGTTTGGTAACCGCCTGCTTACTTTCGTCGTGACCGCAGCGGCTGTCGCCGCCGTCATTGCCATGCGCATGGCGCGTCGCCGTGCAGAGCTCAAGGTGTACGCATGGCTCAACGTCGCTGGCATCGTACTGCAGGCGATCATCGGCGGTATCTCTGTCCACCTAGACCTCCGGTGGTGGTCCGTGGCGCTGCACTTCCTACCTTCGATGCTCTTGGTATGGCTGGCGGCAATGCTTTATTCCCGCATTGTGGAACCCGATGACGGAACGCCACGCGTTCGCTTCCCTCAAGCGATTCGCCTCCTTGCAGCGGTCGCTACCGTTGCCCTGAGCATTGTGCTCATCACCGGCACGATGGTTACCGGTTCGGGCGTTCACTCTGGCGACTCCGGGGTGGGAATGGAAGGCCGCCTGCAGGTAGATACCGAAGCCATGGCCGTCACCCACGCCATGTGCATGTACGTCTACCTGACGCTTACGGTTATTACCGTCTTCCTGCTTTACAAGAACCGCGCACCTCAAGACGCTAAGAAGGCTGGCTGGGTCCTCGTTGTATGCATCCTCATTCAGTGGGCAGTAGGCGTTTACCAGTTCTACATGAGCATTCCGCGCTGGACTGTCCCCTTCCATATTGGCCTCTCCTCCTTCGTCACCGCGTATACCGCCCTGCTATGGGCACACGGTGTACGCCGCACCGACGGCACCGCGGATCTCATCACCGGCTCCCCCAGCGGCGATGAAAAGTACGCGGCGCGCCAAGCCTCTCTCGAACGGGAGCGCGCGAACGCTTAACCCATAACGCTCACGGCCGGCCGAGGTACTGCACTCGGCCGGCTTTTTGCGCTAGCCTGGCTATATGCACGCAATTCAGGTCACAGAAACCGGCGGACCAGAAGTACTTCGCTATACCGAAGTTCCCGCCCCCACCCCTAATGACGATGAGGTATTGGTGGACGTCATCATGGCTGGCGTCAATTACATCGATACCTATTATCGTGAGGGTATTTATAACGCGGCCACCCCGTTCATTCCCGGATTCGAAGGCACCGGGCGCGTAGTCCACGACCCCAAAGGGGAGATTGCCGAAGGCACTATGGTGGCCTGGAACCAGGCTTTTGGCTCCTATGCGGAGCAGGTCTGCGTCCCACGAGAGGGACTAGTGGCGGTCCCGGATGATTTCCAGCCAGAAGTCGCTGCCTCTATGCTGCTGCAAGGCATTACCGCACACTACTTGGCGCATGGCGTTTATCAACTGGGTGAAGGCGCTTCCTGCCTGATTACTGCCGGCGCCGGCGGTGTAGGCCAAATCCTCACTCAAATGGCATCGTCGCTCGGCGCTACCGTTTATACGGTGGTATCCACGGACGAAAAGGAGGAACTCTCCTACGCAGCCGGTGCGGATAAGGTATTTCGCTATGGCGACGCACTCGCCGAGCAGGTCCGTCGCTACAACGGTGATAGGGGTGTTGACGTGGTTTACGACGGCGTCGGCAAGGCTACCTTCCACGAGTCCCTCGAAGCAGTACGCCCCCGTGGCACCGTCGCGCTATTCGGCGCCGCCTCTGGCCCAGTTGAGCCTATCGACCCGCAGCTGCTAAACAAGCATGGGTCTATCTTTCTCACCCGACCTTCCATCGGCGCATGGACAGCCCAAGAAGGCGAGTTCCAAATGCGTGCCCAGGCTGTCGTCCAAGCTGTTATCGACGGCGATCTGAGCTTCAACGTCACGGCATCTTATCCACTGGAAGATGCCGCTGCGGCGCACCGCGATCTACAAGAGCGCAAGACTACCGGTTCCATCGTGCTGCGCGTCCAAGCTGGCGATAAAGCCTAAACCCACCCACAAACGCCAAAAGCGCGGGAAAGCATTTGCCTTCCCGCGCATTCGCCTTCTTATCCTAGGTATTTGGGCACAATTAGAATAACGTGGCTGACCAGCCGAGCATCCGGCCTAGTGGCTCCCAGCCCAATACTGCGTCGATGGACAACCCGATAAAGAGCACTGACAGATAGTTATTGGAGTAAATGAACAGGCGCATCGGCTTCACCTTGGCGCCGTTCTTGACTCCCTTGTGCAGGCGGATAGCCATCCACAGGAATACCGCGCCGGAGGCAAGTGCTGCGACCAAGTAAATCCACGATGCAGCGGGGACGATAAGTAGGGTCACGATAACCGTGCCCACGGTATACCACACGATCTGTCGAGTGACTTCCTTCTCATCAGCCACTACGGGCAGCATCGGCACGCCGGCCTTGCGGTAGTCTTCCTTGTACTTCATGGCCAGCGCCCACGTGTGTGGCGGAGTCCAGAAGAAGATGATGAGGAAGAGCACGATTGCCTGCCACCAGCGGTCAGGCTCTCCAGCAGGAGCGTTATCCCGGATAACCGCCCAGCCGACCATCGCCGGCATGCAGCCTGCCAAACCGCCCCAGACAATATTTTGAGCATTGCGCATCTTCAAAAACTTGGTGTAGACGAAGACGTAGAAGAAGTTCGTCAAAACCACGAAGAAGGCCGCCAGCCAGGAATGGGCAAGGACGCCCAACCATAGGACGGAGATGATGAGCATTACCCAGGCGAAAATTGCCGCGTTTCGCTTAGTAATCTTGGCCCTTACCAACGGGCGGGCCCTCGTGCGCTGCATTTTTTGATCCAGCTCGTAGTCCACGACGTTATTAAACGTGTGGGCAGCGGCAGCGCCCATCCAACCGCCAAAAATGGTCGACACGATAAGCCAGATATTGTCTGAAACGGCCTCCACGCCGCGTTGCGCTTGGAGCATCGCCGGGATTGCGGCCACGAGGAGGAGTTCAATGATCCTCGGCTTCGTTAGCGCAAAATAGGCCTTGATGGTCTCCAAGGGATTCCTCCACTATCTGAACGTTGGTGAACTGTGCCCCGCGCACTTCCTGCGCACGGTCACCCCTAGCGGTCGCACATGCCCGTGAAAAAGTTCCAGTTCTCTCACTCACAATTTTCGGCGCAGGGGCGAAAGACTACAGGCCTATGGCCGCTAGATTCAGTGCGCGCTCTAGCGCCCGCGCGCACTCCACTTAGCCATGCCAGCATACCTTTTATGCCTAGCTTTCTATAATTGCGCACCGCCGGTTAGAAAATTACTAGACTGAATAAAGTTAAGTACTTTTTGCCTAGACGTAAGCGAGGCTTTCCAGTGTCGAAAGATAAGTTGTCCCCAGAACTCCAAACTATGGTCGAGCGCCGTTATCCGGAGGATTGGTCGGAGTTTGACACCCGCGCCGTCGACACCGTACGAGTACTAGCCGCAGATGCTGTACAAAAGTGCGGTTCCGGCCACCCCGGTACGGCAATGTCCCTCGCTCCCCTCGCCTACACTCTCTACCAGCGCGTCATTAACCATGATCCCGCCGATGTGCACTGGGCCGGCCGCGACCGCTTCGTTCTTTCGGTTGGTCACTCCTCCCTCACCCAGTACATCCAGCTCTACCTGGGCGGCTTTGGCTTGGAGATGGACGATCTCAAGCAGCTGCGTACGTGGGGTTCGCGCACCCCAGGCCACCCTGAGGTACACCACACCGATGGCGTGGAAATCACCACTGGCCCCCTTGGCCAAGGCTTGGCTTCCTCCGTGGGCATGGTCATGGCGGCACGGAAGGAGCGCGGCCTTTTTGATCCTAAGGCACCGGCCGGCGAGTCTCCTTTCGACCACTACATCTACACCATCGCTTCCGATGGTGATCTACAGGAAGGCGTTACCGCTGAGGCCTCTTCCCTGGCGGGTACGCAAAAGCTCGGCAACCTGATTGTCTTCTGGGATGATAATCGCATTTCTATTGAGGACGATACGAATATTGCCTTCAACGAAGACGTAGTAGCCCGCTACGAGGCCTACGGCTGGCACGTCCAAACGGTCGAATCCGGCGAAGACGTCGTAGCTATTGAGGAGGCCGTCAAGGCCGCACAGGCAGAGACCGAGCGCCCGTCCTTCATCCGTGTGAAGACCGTCATCGGCTACCCGGCCCCGAATAAGATGAATACCGGCGGCGTGCATGGCGCTGCACTGGGCGATGACGAAGTTGCTGCCACCAAGGAGGTCTTAGGCTTCGATCCCGAGCGCAGCTTCCACATCGACGACGAGGTCATCTTACACACCCGCAAGCTGCGCGAGCGCGGCGCAGAGAAGCACTCCGCATGGCAGAAGAAGTTCGACGAGTGGGCTGCGGCTAATCCGGAGAACAAGGCACTCTTTGACCGCATGCACGCGCGCGAACTGCCGCAAGATTTCGACGCTGAATTGCCGGTCTGGGAACCGGGTGAGTCCTTGGCCACCCGCAAGGCTTCTGAGGCCACCATCCAAGCATTGGCCGCTTCCCTTCCAGAGATGTGGGGTGGCTCTGCTGACCTTGCCGGCTCCAATAACACCGTGATTAAGGGCGCGGATTCCTTCGGCCCCGCAGCCATTACCACCGATATGTGGTCGGCTCAGCCGTATGGCCGCAACCTCCACTTCGGCATTCGCGAGCACGCGATGTCTGCGATTATGAACGGTATTGCTCTGCACGGCAATACCCGCGTTTATGGCGGCACCTTCCTTATTTTCTCCGAGTACCAGTACCCCGCTGTGCGCTTGGGCTCGTTGATGTCTACCGATACCTACTATGTCTGGACCCACGACTCCATCGGCTTGGGCGAGGACGGCCCAACCCACCAGCCGGTAGAGACCCTTTCTGCCCTGCGCGCTATCCCGAACCTGTCCGTTATTCGCCCGGCCGATGCCAACGAAACTGCACAGGCATGGGCCGCAGCTCTCGAGTACAAGGCCGCACCAAAGGGCCTGGCACTGAGCCGCCAGGGACTGCCGGTACTGGAAGGCACCAAGGAAAAGGCACATGATGGCGTGCGCCGCGGCGCTTATGTTCTGGTGGAAGCATCCAAGGAAACGCCAGACGTAATCCTCCTCGCTACCGGCTCTGAGGTGCAGCTTGCCGTCGCCGCCGCTAAGGAACTGGAGGCCGCCGGAACAGCCACTCGCGTTGTCTCCGCACCGTGCCTTGAGTGGTTTGATGAGCAGGATGACGCATACTGCGAGTCCGTGCTGCCTAGCGAAGTGCAGGCCCGCGTGTCCATCGAAGCCGGCATCGCTATGCCGTGGCACAAGTACACCGGTTCTTTCGGCCGGACCATTTCCATCGAGCACTACGGCGCCTCCGCTCCTGCGGGCGAGCTCTTTGAGAACTTTGGCTTCACCACCGCAGCGGTTGTTGAAGCGGCGCAGGAATCGCTCGCCGCCGCGAAGAAGTAAACCTCCAGGACTGGATAAGGAGTAATCATGAACCACATTTCCGAACTTGCCCAGCTGGGAACCTCAACCTGGCTCGATGACCTTTCTCGCGAGCGCCTAGTATCGGGCAATCTCGAGGAGATAATTTCCACGAAGTCCATCGTGGGAGTTACCACCAACCCGGCTATTTTCGCCGCAGCGATGACCAACGGCACCGCCTACGACGCCGAGCTTTCCACGTTGAAGGAAGCCAAGGCTTCCGCGGATGAGGCGGTGTACGCATTGGCTATTGAGGACGTCAAGAATGCCTGCGACCTCTTTGCAGATATCTACTCCTCTACCAACGGCGCAGATGGCCGCGTGTCCATCGAGGTCGACCCGCGCATTTCTGATGACGCTAACGCCACCCTTGAACAGGCGCGTGAGCTATGGTCCAAAGTTGATCGACCCAACGTGATGATTAAGATTCCGGCCACCACCGCATCCCTCCCAGCCATCGAAGATGCCCTGGCAGAGGGAATCAGCGTCAATGTCACCCTTATTTTCTCCGTGGATCGCTACCGCGATGTCATTGAGGCTTTCCGTACTGGCCTCAAGCGTGCCGCCGAAGCAGGCAAGGACGTCTCTACCATTCACTCCGTGGCTTCCTTCTTTGTTTCCCGTTTGGATACCGAAGTAGATAAGCGCTTGGAAGCCATTGGCAGCGAGATTGCTCTGGCACTGCGGGGCAAGGCGGGCGTCGCCAATGCGCAGCGCGCCTATGCCCTCTTCCAGGACGCCTTGCTTGACGACGCCGACTTGCCCGAGGGCGCCCACCTCCAGCGTCCACTGTGGGCTTCTACCGGCGTAAAGAATCCGGAGTACCCAGCCACCTTGTACGTATCGGAGCTGGCTGGCCCGCATACGGTAAACACCATGCCGGAAAAGACCATCGATGCGGTTCTCTCCGAGGGCAATCTCCACGGCGACGCCCTGTCTGATAGCCGCGAGGCTGCAGAAGGCGTCTTTGCCCAGCTAGAAGAGGTCGGCATTGATTTCGATGATGTCTTTGCAGTGCTGGAGCGCGAGGGCGTAGATAAGTTTGTCGCCGCGTGGGAGGAACTGCTTGCTTCCATTGAGGAGCGACTCGCGTAAACTAGCCGTGTGACTTGTGCCCCGCCGAGAATTCGGCGGGGCATTCTGCCGCTAGAATATTAGCGAGCTTAAAGCCCATAAACTCAGGAAGGATTCTTCGTGACCGACTCAGCCGCTTGGGTCAACCCCTTGCGCAATGCCAGCGACAAGCGATTGCCGCGAATCGCAGGACCCGCGGGCATGGTCATCTTCGGCGTTACCGGTGACCTAGCATATAAAAAGCTACTGCCCGCAATCTACGACCTAGCAAGCCGTGGTCTCCTCCCCGCTGGCTTTACCCTTGTGGGTTATGGTCGCCGTGACTGGGACAAGGTCGCATTCTGTGACTACGTTCGCTCAGCCGTCATCGCTGGCTCACGTACCGAGTTCAATGAAGATGTCTGGCAGCATCTATCCCAGGGCATCGAATTTGTCCAAGGCTCTTTCGACGATGCTGGATTCGATCGCCTCTCGGCGCGTTTGGGCGAGCTAGATCGCGAGCGCGGCACCGGCAGCAACTGGGCATACTACCTTTCGGTTCCACCGGAGTTCTTCTCCAATATCTGCCACCAGCTGGAGCGGGTGGGTATGGCCAACTCCGTCGAGGACTCGTGGCGCCGAGTAATCATTGAGAAGCCTTTCGGCCACGATCAAGAGTCTGCCCGCAAGCTCAATGAGATTGTCAACGCCGTCTTCCCTGAGTCCGCGGTGTTCCGCATTGACCATTATTTGGGCAAGGAGACGGTGCAAAACATCATGGCTTTGCGCTTTGCCAATCAAATTTTTGAGCCCATGTGGAACGCCCACTACATCGATCACGTCCAAATCACCATGGCCGAAGATATTGGCTTGGGCGGCCGTGCCGGATACTATGACGGCATCGGTGCGGCTCGAGACGTCATCCAGAACCACCTGCTGCAGCTTTTGGCTCTAGTTGCAATGGAAGAACCCTCCTCCTTCGAGCCCGAGGCCCTGCAGGCAGAAAAGGTCAAGGTGCTGCGCGCTACCCACGCTGTGCACCCACTCAATAAGACGACTGCTCGCGGCCAGTACTCCGCCGGCTGGCAAGGCTCCGAGTTTGTCAAGGGCTTGCGCGAAGAAGAAGGCTTCGACCCGGAGTCCACGACGGAGACCTATGCAGCCTGCACCTTGGAAGTAAACTCCCGCCGCTGGGGAGGAGTACCCTTCTACCTGCGCACGGGCAAGCGCTTGGGCCGCCGCGTGACCGAGATTGCGCTGGTATTCAAGGCAGCGCCAAATCAACCATTCATCGACGGCCAGACCGATGCGCTGGGACGAAACGCCGTAGTCATCCGCGTGCAGCCGGATGAAGGCGTCACCATGCGATTTGGTTCCAAGGTCCCCGGCTCCACCATGGAAGTCCGCGACGTCAATATGGACTTTGCTTATGCTGAGGCCTTTACCGAGGAATCTCCGGAAGCATACGAGCGCCTGATTTTGGATGCCCTCCTCGATGAGTCCTCGCTCTTCCCCACCAACGAAGAGGTGGAACTTTCCTGGTCGATTTTGGATCCCATTATCGATTACTGGTCCGAAGCAGGCCAACCGGAGGAATACCGCGCTGGCACGTGGGGCCCAGAATCCGCCGATAGAATGTTGCGCCGCCGGGGTCACTCCTGGCGCCGCCCATAGGAGGGACGCAGACAATGATTATTCCATTGCCCAACACCACTACTCGTGAAATCTCCAAAAAGCTAGTAGAGGCCCAAGAGCATTACACCCTTACTACCGGCCGAGTACTCACCCTCATCGTGGCTGCCCGCGAGGACGATGATCTGGAAAGCATCCTGGCCTCCGTGCGCGATGCCTCCCACGAGCACCCGTCGCGCGTTCTGGTCGTCGTGACGGGCGACCCGCAGGCAGATACCCACTTGGACGCGCAGCTGCGCGTGGGCGGTGAAGCGGGTGCTTCTGAGATGGTAATCATGAAGTTGCACGGCGCTTTGGCAAACCAGGACGAGGCAGTCGTTACTCCACTGCTGCTTCCCGACACCCCTTTGGTCGCCTGGTGGCCTACCTTGTGCCCGCCTGACCCAGCTTCCAGCTCGGTGGGTAAACTGGCTCAACGCCGCATCACCAACGTTGCCTATGACGGACGCGTCACTGGCGAAGATCTGCGCACCTTATCCGCCGGTTACACGCCGGGCGATTCCGATATGTCCTGGGCCGCCATCACTTTGTGGCGCGGCGTCGTGGCCTCCGCATTGGACCGCCATCCTCACGAGCCGGTGCAGTCCGTCGAGGTAGCGGGCCCTGCGGGCCACCCAGCTCCAGACTTCGCGGCCGGATGGCTCCTCGATCGTCTGGCAGTGCCCGTCCACCGCACAGTGACCGACTCTCAGGAGCCGCACTTCCCAGTGACCCACTTGCGGTTTAACCGGGAAACGAGCCACGTCGACGTAGATGTCGTCGACGAGCGCACGGTGCGTGTGTGCGTTCCAGGTTCCCCGGATTCCTTGGTGAGCCTTAGCAAGCGCTCCCAAGCTGAGGTTCTCTCTGAAGAATTGCGCCATCTGGATGCCGATAAGACTTATGCGCAAGCGCTCCGTGCGCTAGCCCAAGTAGACTACAGTAAGCAGTAAAACGGCTTAACTCTGATTCTTTGCAAAGGATAGCGATACCTCATGGTAACTCTTCACCGCGTAAGCGATGTGGATGACCTTATCTCCCAGGCCGCGCTGAAATTCGTGGATACCGTAGCGCGTATCCAAGCCGCCGGTGGCGGGCTCCACCACGATGGGGTCGCGCGAGTTGTCCTAACCGGCGGCGGCGCTGGAATTGGCGTTCTTCACGAGCTGGCCCGTTTGGATTTCGCGGCACAGCAGCAAGGCGAGGACTTTCCAGCCCAGCGCATCGATTGGTCGCGCGTTCACGTCTTTTTCGGCGACGAGCGTAATGTGCCCGTCTCTGACGCAGATTCTAATGAGGGTCAAGCACGCAGTGCCCTGCTCAACCACGTAGATATTCCGGACCAGAATATTCACGGTTTTGATCTAGGTGCGGTGTCCATGGAAGCCGCAGCGAGTGCGTATGAGCCAGAGCTAAAGGAATTCGCCCCGAACGGATTCGACCTGCATCTGCTGGGAATGGGCGAAGAGGGCCATATCAATTCCTTGTTCCCCCATTCTGAGGCGGTTCGGGAACAAGAAGAGCTAGCTGTTCCCGTTCATGACTCTCCCAAGCCGCCGAGCGAGCGCATTACCCTTACTCTTCCCGCGGTAAACAAGTCTGCTCGTATTTGGCTTCTTGTTGCAGGCGAGGCCAAGGCGGAAGCTGCCAAGCACGTCGTTGAAGGCGCTGAGCCCGAAGAATGGCCGGCTGCAGGCGCGCACGGTAAGGAAGAAACCATCCTCTTCCTTGCCGATGACGCCGCATCCGAGCTCTAGGCACGGCCGCCTAGCGCGCAGCCGAGCTGAACTTGTGGCTCGGCGCCACACAAAAAGCGCCGGTACCGCTTCCCCACCGCCAGTTCCCACAGGGAACCAAGAGGTTGGAAGCCGATACCGGCGCTTTCGCTATTCCAGCTGGTAGCTTAAGCGAATGCCTGGATGAGGTTGAGGCCTACGATGCACGCAAGCCAGATAATTACCATCACCACGGTGTAACGGTCCAAGTTCTTTTCCACGACGGTCGAGCCGGAAAGGTTAGACTGCACGCCGCCGCCGAAGAGGCTGGACAGGCCGCCACCTTTGCCCTTGTGCAGCAGCACGAAGATGGACATCAAAATAGCTGCGATGACCAAAATGATTTCCAGTGCCAAGACCATGAGGATAATCCTTATTTCTAACGTGCGCCCTGCGGGTAACTCTCGCCACCCGCTAGCGCGGAATCGTACTTTTAGGCTTCGCGTACAGCGAAGTAATCACACCGGCCCACTGTACACGATGGCGCGGGCTGGAACCATTCCAACCCGCGCCTTAGCGCGAACCTGTGACAGGTGATAACTCCTGTTAGCTCAGAGCATTAGCTGCGTTAGCAGCCAACTTGGCAAACTCCTCGCCGACCAAGGAAGCGCCACCAATGAGGCCGCCGTCGACGTCAGGCTTGCTGACAATCTCTGCAACGGAATCAACCTTGACGGAACCACCGTAGAGAATGCGAATACCTGCAGCAACTTCCTCACCTGCGAGCTCCTTTACGAGCTCGCGGATGGCGGCGCAGACTTCCTGGGCATCGTCTGCGGAGGCAACCTTGCCGGTGCCAATCGCCCACACTGGCTCGTAGGCGATAACGGTCTTGGCAAGCTGGTCTGCGCTCAGGCCAGCCAAAGAATTGCGGGTCTGGTTAACCACGTAGTCCACGTGGGTACCGGCCTCGCGTACAGCCAACGGCTCGCCTACGCACACGATGGGGCTGATGCCATTGTCCAATGCTGCGGCTGCCTTCTCTGCAACGAGCTTATCGGTCTCGCCGTGGTACTGACGGCGCTCCGAGTGGCCCACGACCACCCAGCTGCAGCCGAGCTTGGCCAGCATCTTGCCAGATACTTCACCAGTGAATGCGCCGGACTCGTGCTTAGAGATGTCCTGCGCACCGTAGGTGACCTGCAGCTTGTCGCCCTCTACCAACGTTTGGATGGTGCGAATATCAGTAAACGGGACCATGTAGGCCACGTCGACCTTCTCGTAATAGTCCTTTGGCAGGGAGAAGGCGAACTTTTGAACGGAGCCGATGGCCTCGACGTGGTCGAGGTTCATCTTCCAATTACCTGCAATAAGTGGGGTGCGTGCCATGAATTTTTCCTCTCTTTTTGGCAAGTTGATCAGGCAGTTTTAGGCTTCCAGGACAGATACGCCCGGAAGTTCCTTGCCCTCGAGGTACTCGAGGGAGGCGCCGCCACCGGTGGAGATGTGGCTAAAGCCGTCCTCGTCCAAGCCAAGCATGCGCACGGAGGCAGCGGAGTCGCCGCCACCGACGACGGAGAAGGAACCGTTGTTTGCGGTGGCGTCGATAATAGCCTGCGCTACACCAGCAGTGCCCTTGGAGAAAGCTTCCATTTCGAATACGCCCATTGGGCCATTCCAAAAGACGGTCTTGGAAGAAGCAAGAACATCTGCAAACTTTTCCACGGACTTTGGTCCAATATCCAGGGACATCCAGCCCTCAGGAATGCCATCGAGCTCGACCACCTGGGTCTCTGCATCCGCTGCGAACTTGCTTGCAGCAATGAGATCAACCGGAAGCACCAGCTTGTCGCCAAAGCGCTTGAGCAGGTCCTTGCAGTTTTCGATCTGGTCTTCTTGCAGCAGGGACTCTTGGACGTTATAGCCCTTGGCGGCCAGCAGGGTGTAGCACATGCCGCCACCAATGATGACCTTGTCAGCCTTGCCAGCCAGTGCTTCAATCACACCGAGCTTATCCGAAACCTTGGCGCCGCCGAGGACAACCACGTACGGGTGCTCCGGTTCCTTAGCTACAGTGGAAAGAACCGACAGCTCCTTTTCTACGAGCTTGCCTGCGTAAGCCGGTAGGCGCTTAGCGACGTCATACACAGATGCCTGCGCACGGTGGACAACGCCAAAGCCATCAGAAACAAAAGCGCCGTTATCGGCTGCCAGAGCAACGAGCTCGTCAGCGAACTGGCCGCGCTCAGCCTCGTCCTTGGAGGTCTCACGGGGGTCGAAGCGGACGTTTTCTACCAACATCACGTCGCCGTCGTTGAGGCCGTTGGCGCGCTCATGAGCGTCTTCTCCGGTGACGTCGCCGGCTAGGGCAACGTACTGGTCAAGCGCCTCAGACAGCGCTTCAGCTACTGGAGCCAAAGAGAACTTAGAGTTTACCTCACCCTTTGGACGACCCAGGTGTGCGGAAAGAATGACCTTTGCGCCACCTTCTACCAGTGCCTTGATGGTCGGAAGAGAAGCGTTAATACGTCCGGGATCGGTAATGTTTCCCTCTTCATCAAGTGGAACATTGAAGTCAGAGCGGACGAGGACGTGGCGGGATTCGACGCCCTCCTTGAGAAGATCGTCAAGTGTCTGGAAAGCCATTATTTACTCCTTAAATAATTCGGACGGGTCAAAAGGCTATAGATATAAGAATACCGGCCGCGACGCGGCGCCGTTAAGGCTTGCATCAGGCCGGTTCCTCATTGCTAGAGCTCTAGTTTAGAGCTTGTCTGCCACCAGGTTGGTCAGGCGAACGAGCTGGGAGGTGTAGCCCCACTCGTTGTCGTACCAGCCCAGAACCTTGACCAGGTTGCCGTTGGAAACCTTGGTCATGCCGGAGTCGAAAATGCAGCCGTGCGGGGAGGTAACAATGTCGGTGGAAACCAGCGGATCCTCGGTGTATGCGAGGGTGTCCTTGAGCTCGCCCTCAGCAGCTTCCTTCAGGGCGGCGTTGATTTCCTCGGCGGTGACATCGCGGGAAGCGGTGAAGGTCAGGTCGGTAGCGGAGCCGGTGATAACCGGAACGCGCATTGCGTAACCATCCAGCTTGCCGTCCAGCTCAGGCAGAACCAGGGATACGGCCTTAGCAGCGCCAGTGGAGGTAGGCACCATGTTTACTGCAGCGGCACGGGCGCGGCGCGGATCCTTGTGCGGAGCGTCCTGGATGCGCTGGTCGCCGGTATAAGCGTGAACGGTGGTCATCAGGCCCTTTTCAATGCCGAACTTGTCATTGAGAACCTTTGCCATCGGTGCCAGGCAGTTGGTGGTGCAGGATGCCGCGGAGATGACGTTGTGATTTGCCGGATCATAGGTGTCAGAGTTGACGCCATAGACGAAGGTTGCGTCTACTTCCTTGCCCGGAGCGGAGATGATGACCTTCTTGGCGCCCGCCTCGAGGTGAGCCTTGGCATCGTTGCCGTTGGTGAAGCGGCCGGTGGACTCGATAACGAGGTCTACGTTGTACTCGCCCCACTTGAGCTGCTTCGGGTCCTTCTCTGCGGTTACCACGATGCGGTGGCCGTTAACAGTAATGGACTCATCGTCGTGAGTAATTTCGCCATCGAAGCGGCCCAGTACGGAGTCGTACTTCAGCAGGTTAGCCAGCGAGCCGTTGTCGGTCAGGTCGTTTACTGCAACAACTTCGAGGTTGTTGTCACCCTGAGCGACTGCACGGAAAAAGTTACGGCCGATGCGGCCAAAGCCATTGATACCTACGCGGATAGTCACTGTATTTCTCCTCAAAGAGTCGAGTAAATGTGTGTACGGGCATTAGCGCGGGTCCTTCAATGAAGTCTGTGTTTGAGAAGCGCCCGAGCGTTTTCCCTTACATTGCCGATACTACCGAGCGTTTTTTGTCAGCGCAGGCTCCCAGCGGCCTTGAGAACTAGTGGATGACAGATTTTCCAAAAGCGCGTACACTCTTTCCGATCCTTTTTATTTCCCACATACAAACCAGCTGGATAGGCCCGAACACGTGGGTTTGTGTTGGGTTTACACCGTTATCGTGAGATATACCACTGTTACACTTCAGGGGTTACACCCACCTCTGTCCGATCGGACATTGAGAAATGCTCCCGCTAACACCAAACAAGACGACCGTATTGTTTCCATGACGCCCACCGCACGATATGCTTTCCTTACTCACTGGCTCACAAAGCGTTTAAGGCAACCCTGCCTGCTCTAGCGCCACCGTTGGTCACCGTGAGAATGCTTCATGTGCCCGTAATTTCCTACGGGCAAGACCACCGTAGAAATCAAGGACTTCTCTTGTTCGAAATAAATACCTCTGCTGTGGGTGACAGCCTCGGGCTTACCGCCCTGGTGGCGATTCTCCCGCTCATTGCATTCTTTATCATGCTGCTAGGCGTTAAGGCACGCGCGCATACTTCTGGCGCCGTTGCCCTGGCAGTATCCCTCATTATCGCCATCGTCGGCTTCTCCATGCCGGTAGATATGGCCTTGTCCTCCGCCGTACGTGGCGGTCTATTCGGGCTCCTGCCCATCGTCTGGGTCATCATTACTGCAATTTGGTTCTATGAAATCACCGTAGCTTCCGGGCGCTTCGAAGATCTGCGCAAGACCTTTGACCTTTTGGGTGATGGCGATATTCGCATTCAGGCTATCCTCATCGCCTTCTGTTTTGGCGGTTTGTTGGAGGCCCTCGCTGGCTTCGGCGCCCCCGTGGCCATTACCGCAACCATGATCATGGCCCTTGGCGTGAAGCCACTGCGCGCGGCAACAGTAGTTCTGATTGCTAATACCGCTCCGGTTGCCTTTGGCGCGGTTGGCATCCCGGTAACCACTGCTGGCGAGGTAGCCGGTCGCAGCGCCGAGCAGACCCAGGACATTGCAGCACTTATCTCCTTGCAGGTGCTGCTCATCGCCGCTATCGTGCCATTCCTCATCGCCTTTATCTTGGACGGCATCCGCGGTGTTAAGGAAACTGCCCCAGCAGCTGCCGTGATTGGCGTTTCCTTCGCGTTGGCTCAGTGGCTGTCCGCGACCTTCTTTGCGTACCAGCTCACCAACGTCATCGCCTGCATCGTCTCCTTGGGCTGTGCTTTCGCCTTCCTCCGGGTATGGAAGCCGAAGGGCGTCAAGGAGTTGCGCGAGCGTCTCGAGCTGCCTGCCGCCGAGTCCACCACCGACCTCAACGGGCGCCGTATCTGGATGGCGCTGCTTCCCTACGCGGTAGTAACCGTTGTCTTTGCTGTGGCAACCGCAGCCCCCGCCATCTTCGGATTCCTCAAGATCCACTTTGCCTGGCCTTTGCTTGATGACGCGATTGTCGACGCCGACGGCAACCTCATGGATACCAGCTTCAGCTTCAATGTCTTTGGCAACCCAGGTACGCTCCTGCTGCTCTCGGGCATTATCGTTGCGGTTGTCTACCACTTCTTCAATGAAAATGGCCGCTACAGCCTAGGCTTTGGACAGCCGGTAAGCGCCTTTGGGGACGTCGTCAGCCGCATGAAGTTCTCGGCTCTTACCATCATCCTGGTGCTGGCCTTGGCCTATACGATGAACTACTCCGGCCAGACTATTGCTATTGGTGAGTTCGTCTCTTCTGCCGGCAGCATCTTTGCGCTCTTCGCCCCAGTCCTGGGCTGGATTGGTACCGCGGTTACTGGCTCCGATACGTCTGCTAATGCCCTCTTTGCCAACCTGCAGGTTGCAGCGGCAGAGCGAATCAGCGTGAATCCTGACCTCATGCTCGCGGCCAATACCGCAGGTGGCGTTGTGGGCAAGATGATCTCCCCGCAATCCCTGGCTATTGCGGCTACCGCCGTCAATATGGAGGGCAAGGAATCTGTCATCCTGAAGAACGTAGTGGGCTACTCCGTGGCTTTCCTAGCCTTTGTATGCGTCATCGTGTTCTTGATGACCAACGTCCTAGGATTCCTCGTGCCCTAGTTCTTTGACGCTTCTGTCAAGCAGGCTGCGCGCCTGCTTGCCGCTAAGGTTTTAAAAATCTCCCCGCAGCTGCGCCTACCGCTTCGGTATCCGCGCTGCGGGGAGTTTTGTCTACGTTAGTGCTTGCGAGCGTTAGGACTCGTTAAAGAGATCGTCTGTAATCGCTTGATTGGTATCGGGGATATCGAGCTCTTCGGCTCGTTTATCGGCCATCGACAGCA
This sequence comes from Corynebacterium sp. ACRPJ, assembly GCF_022347345.1. NCBI lineage: Bacteria > Bacillati > Actinomycetota > Actinomycetes > Mycobacteriales > Corynebacteriaceae > Corynebacterium > Corynebacterium sp. ACRPJ. Next base: position 111,352 of record NZ_JAKRNC010000003.1, on the reverse strand, counting down.
AGCGGCGAATGCGCCCGGCCACCGCGTCCTTAGTCATGGGTGGCTCGGCCAGGCGGCCCAGCTCTTCTAGAGATGCCTCGCGGTGCTGAACACGCAAGCGGCCTGCGTCTGCCAAGTGCTCAGGAACATCATCTCCTAGGATCTCCATGGCGCGGTCAACGCGCGCTGCCGCGGTAACTGCGGCGCGAGCAGAGCGCCGAAGGTTGGCATCATCAAAATTGTCCAAGCGCCGAGACGTATCGTGCGCCTCCCGCTTGACGCGCTTCTTTTCCCAGCTCAATCGAGTCTCCTGAGCACCCATTCGGGTAAGAAGCGCCCCGATGGCATCGCCATCGCGTACAACGACGCGGTCTTCACCGCGGGTCTCCTTGGTCTTCGCTGAGATACCAAGGCGGCGGGCGCAGCCTACCAATGCCAATGCTGCTTCTTGGCACGGGCAGGTGACTTCCAGCGCGGAAGAGCGGCCTGGCTCCGTGAGGCTGCCATGGGCAAGGAAGGCTCCGCGCCATGCTGCTTCGCTATCGGCCACGGTGCCGGAGATGACCTGCGGCGGCAGACCCACGACTGCATGGCCGGAGCGGGTGATAAGGCCCAGCCGACGGGTCAGCTCTTTCGCACCGGTGGAAATGCGGACCGTTACGCGAGTCTTCTTGGTGGTTCCTGCTGGGCCGGCAACGTGGCTCTCGGCGGATATCCCATAGAGGTCATCGAGTGCGGTCATGACGCGCCGCGCAATGGCGTGGCTTTCTAGCTCCAGCTCATAGGACATGCTGTCACCGGAAAAATCTAGCTCGCCGGCGAATCGCAACATCGCCGCCAGTTCGGCAGCGCGAGCGGACTGGCGTGGCACGTCGACAGCCGTCAATTCTTCTTTGACCTGGTCGGTCAATGGTGTGGTCACCTAGTTCGCCCCATTTCTATTCTCACAGTCACGAAGTATGCATACAGGCTAGAGCTTTGGCTCACGGCCTAGTGCGGTGAAAGGATTTCTGACATCATACCGCGCGGACTCGGTCGCCGCGCAGTCGGTCGAGTGCGGCCGCTCGCACGATGCCGCGGTGAATTAGCGCCGGTTCTGATCCCGAGTGCTGCGATAGTCCGAATATAGGTCCAAGAGCGCCGCAGACAGCTTTTCCGGATCGTGCTTATTGATGCTGCGACCATTGGCATCAACTTGGCTCACATCCGCAAAGGTAGCGCGAGCGCCTAGGGACTGCGCGGCGCGCTGAATATAGACGCGCTCACTATCGGTGGGCAAAGCCGCCTCATCCACCAAAATGCGGTCAATCCGCAGATCAGGGGCGTGTTGAGCGAGCACATGCAAGTGACGCTCTGCGGAGAAGCCATGAGTTTCGCCCGGCTCGGCCGAAAGGTTCAAAACGACGACGCGCAACGCATCGGAAGCAGAAATCGCATCCACTACCTGTGGCACGAGAGTATGTGGCAATACCGAGCTAAACCACGAGCCTGGGCCGATGGTAATGAGGTCCGCGCGCTGGATGGCATCGAGCGCATCAGGATTCGCTTCGGGCCGTTCGGGCACGATGCGCACGCGACGCACCTGGCCCGGCGTGGAAGCGACGGCAACCTGGCCGCGGACTTGGCGCATGACACGGGGGTCGTCGTCAAGCCCGGCTACGTCCGCTTCAATCTCTAAGGCCTGGTTGACTACTGGGAAGACTCGCCCCTGGGAATTAGTAAGTTCTGCGATGGTATCCAGGGCAGCTTGATAATCGCCGAGCACATCCGTCAATCCCGCAATCATCAGATTGCCCACCGCATGCCCTGCCATCGCGCCATTGCCACCGAAACGGTGTTGCAAGGTTCGTGCCCACAAGTCCCCCACTGGGTCACTATTAGCCAAGGCGGCCAGCGCCATGCGCAAGTCACCCGGTGGAATGATTTCCAGCTCGCGGCGCAAACGGCCAGAGGAGCCGCCATCATCCGCGACCGTAACAATGGCAGAAATATCGGCCGCCTCGCTAAAGCGTGCGGACAGAAGGGTTTGATAAAGTCCATGGCCGCCGCCAAGGCAAACCATGTGTGAAGGATTGGTCATAAAAGTGTTAAAACTCCTGTGCTCTAGCCTCGAGCGATATCCCTATGCAGGGTGCTGACGTCTAATGTGTCATTGTCCCGCAGGCGCGCCGCAATAGCCTCTGCGACGGCAACGGACCGGTGGTGACCGCCCGTGCAACCGACGCCAACCGTGATGAAGTTCTTGCCCTCATGGCGGTAGCCATCCAGCATGGTAGAAAACATCTGCAAGAAATTGTCCACGAATTCCTGCGCCGCTGGCTGCGATAGCACATAGTGGGCAACCGGTTCATCCGTGCCGCGATATCCTCGCAGTTCTGGAACCCAATAGGGGTTGGGCAGGAACCGCACGTCTACCACTAAGTCGGCATCGCGGGGCGAGCCATTTTTAAATCCAAAGGATTCAACGGTGACATGCTGCTTTTCATTTTGCATCTCACCAAAGGCGGCCTCAATGGCACGGCGGAGATCATGAATGGATAGGTTTGTCGTATCGATAATGATATCCGCATGGGAACGCACATCTGCCACTGCCCGGCGCTCGCGTTGGATTCCTACTTTGAGCGTGTCCCCCTCCTGCAGCGGGTGGGTGCGCCGCACCGAATCGAACCGGCGGATAAGCACATCATCGCGAGCATCCAAAAAGAGCACGGTGGGCTTCATATTTAGTTCCGTAAGCTCATCCATAATCTCCAACAGAGACCCTGGGAACATGCGCGAGCGCACATCCGTTACGGCTGCTACCTTGCCCACTGGAGTTTCCTCTTGGTTGCACAGCTTGAGCAGGTCAACAATGGCGCGAGGCGGAATATTGTGGGCCACGTAGTAGCCCTTGTCCTCAAACACTTTGGCAGCGGAACTCAACCCGCCGCCGGACATGCCGGTTATCAAAATGGGTGGAGTTTCGAAATGCGTCATGCTCTTCAGTCTAGCGCTTCAAGATTCGCTGCCTCTAGGAGAATGCCACTTAATTGCTCGCAGAATCATGCAAGCTCTCGTACACGGTCTGGGCCAGTTTGGGACCAAAACCGTTTACCTCACAGATCTCTTCCACAGTGGCGGCCTTGAGCTTTTTCACCGAACCGAAATGCTTGACCAGATCGGTGCGCCGTTGCGGACCCAATCCAGGAACGGAATCGAGTACCGAGGAACGCATCCGCTTTGAGCGCTGCTGCCGGTGGTAAGTAATGGCAAAGCGGTGGGCTTCATCGCGAATTTGCTGCAGGAGGAAGAGCGCTTGCGAGTTTCGCGGCAAAATCACCGGCTCATCATCGCCGGGAACCCAGATTTCCTCGAGGCGCTTGGCCAAGCCCACCAGGGTTACATCCACGATGCCTAACTCATCAAATACTTCTTGAGCCGCGGCCACCTGGGGCGCACCGCCATCTACGATAAAAAGCTGCGGTGGATACGCAAAGCGGCGACCCGCTTCGGCAGATTCTTCCGCCACCTTCTCCTCTGCAAAGGAAGACTCTTCTACTTCCTCATCCGGATGGGCCAGCTTATCTTGCTTGTGGCGCTTAAACCGACGGCGCGTGATCTCTGCGATAGAACCGACGTCATCCGAGCGGCCATCGCCAGCCGCCTCCTTGATGCGGTAGCGCCTATAGTCCGACTTCTTGGGCAAACCATCTTCAAAGACCACTAGAGAAGCAACCACATCTGTGCCTTGAATGTGCGAGATATCGGTACATTCGATGCGTAATGGGGCTTGTTCCATGCCTAGGGCTTCTTGAATATCCTGCAAGGCCGCCGAGCGTGCGGTGAGGTCTCCTACCCGCTTGAGTTTATGCTGGCGCAATTGCTCCTTGGCGTTTTTCTCCACCGTGGCCATAAGCTGTTTTTTGTCGCCGCGCTGAGGAACGCGCAGGTCTACTTGGGCGCCGCGCAGCTCCTCCAGCAGCGCGACGACCTGCTCCGGTTCATCCGGCAGGGCCTGAACCAAAATCTGGCGTGGAATAACCTGCACGCGGCGGGATTTCATGTGCGATTCTTGGTCCACCCCGCGCCGCTTCACGTCCGCGGCGAGCGCAGCATCTTCCCGCGCCTCTTGTTTCTCGCGCTCTACCGCATCGGAATAGAACTGGATGAGGAAGTTTTGTACCAACGCGGGCAGCGCGGGATCAGGCTGCCCCTCTTCCAAGGGCTCTGAACTCGCCTGATCGCCGACGCGTTCGACTACCCAACCGCGCTGACCGCGAATGCGCCCATCGCGAACGTGGAAAATCTGTACCGCTGCCTCAAGTTCATCCGAGTTAAAAGCAATGAGATCAGCATCCGTGCCGTCTGTAAAGACCACGGCTTGCTGTTCCATGATCTTGTCAATAGCGCCCAAGTCATCGCGCAGGCGCGCAGCGCGTTCGAACTCTAGGTTCTCGGCGGCCTGCTCCATGTCCTGGGTGAGTTTGCGGCGCACTGAACCGGTGTTGCCATTCATGAAGGACACGAGATCGTTAACCGTCTCGCGGTGGTCTTCTTTGCTTACTCGGCCAATGCAGGGTGCATCGCATTTGCCGATATAGCCCAATAGGCACGGACGCCCGAGCCGCTCATGCCGGTTATAAACGCCCTTCGAGCAGGTGCGCATGGGAAAGACGCGGGTAAGCAGGTCCAAGCTTTCGCGCACGGCCCAGGCATGGGAATAGGGGCCGAAATAGCGCACGCCTTTGCGCCGCGGGCCGCGGTAGAAGAAGGCGCGAGGGACCGTCTCCCCTACAGATACCGCGAGCATAGGATAGGTCTTATCGTCGCGGTACATGACGTTGAAGTGCGGATCAAAGCGCTTGATCCACGTGTACTCCAACTGCAAGGCTTCCACCTCGCTGGCAACTACCGTCCACTCCACCGAGTTGGCGGTGAGCACCATTTGGCGAGTACGCGGGTGCAGTTGCGTGATGTCCTGAAAATAGTTGGACAGCCGAGCGCGAAGGTTCTTGGCTTTGCCCACGTAGATAACGCGGCGGTTTTCATCGCGGAACTTATAGACGCCCGGGTCGGTGGGGATGGTTCCTGGAGCCGGGCGGTAGGTAGTGGGGTCAGCCAATTGTTAATCCTGGGGCATGTACTTAGCTTCCACGTCACGGAAGCGGCGGACGTTGTCGATGACGGTGTCCTTATCGCCGGACTGCAACGCCCAGACGGGGACGAACTCGAACTCGGGCAGCTCAAGGCGTGCCATACGTTGCCCTACGGGGAAGGAAAGCCCGTAGACCACCTGCCACGGATAAAAGCGCGTGCCCACGATATTGCGGACCTCTACCCCATCCTCATTGGCGCGCAGGCGTGGACGGTTAAGAGCGATCCAGGACAGAACGGAAATGAGAACACCTACGCCAGGGAAGGCGAATTTGTCGATGGTAGTCACGTGCGCACCGGTAAAAGACACATCCAAGGTGATTCCCATGAAGATATGGATGGCCATAACGAGGATCACCCAGGCGATAGCGACCTTGCGCAAGAAAGGCGAGGTGGCCGTAAACTCCCATGGCTTAGACGTGGTCTGGGCGAAGGGATCGGCACTGGTATAGGCCAATACTTCGGCGTCGCTAAGCTGGCGGCTGTGCTGCGGGTTCTTTGGGGCCTGCGCCTCGTTCATGTGCATACTCCTTTGGGGCGCGACCCGCCGGCCACCTTAGTGGTCAAGCATCGCGCGCTGACGCATTGCTAGAGGTTACTTCTGTGCTGCGTTTAGTGTACGCAACTGCAGCGCGGTATCTAAAGCCGCAATCATAGCTTCGGCACCCTTGTTTTCTACCGAATCTGCAAAACCGGCGCGGTCGATGGCTTGCTGCTGGTCGTTGACGGTCAGCACGCCGTTAGCTACCGGGGTAGATTCATCGAGGGAGATACGGGTCAGCGCCTGGGTGACGGAATCGCATACGTAGTCAAAGTGCGGGGTGCCGCCACGGATAACGCAACCTAGGGCCACCACGGCATCGTAGGAGCGGGCTGCGGCTTGGACCACAACGCCAAGTTCCAGGGCACCTACCACTCGGTATTCGGCAACCTCAGCTCCATTATCGGTAGCAGTCTGCACCGCCTGGGCATGGAGCTGGTCGCAGATTTCTGCGTTCCACGTAGCAGTAACCACAGCAACGCGCAGTCCACTGCCATCAACCTGGGCAATATCAGGCAGGCCTTCTTTACTCATCGCTATCCTTTCGATTGGACGTTAAAGCTTTACTTATGTTCGGCATCCCACTGGGCAACCTGCGGGAGGTCGTGGCCCATGCGGTCGCGTTTAGTACGCAAGTATTCAATATTATCCGCGTGGGCTGGGGTGGCCAGCGGCGTGTGGTGGCTGGCATCCACGCCAAATCCGCTCAGCCCTTCGCCCTTATGCGGATTATTGGTTAAAAGGTTCGCGGATTCTATGCCGAGATCGCGAAGGATCTGGCCGGCAACGGAATACTCGCGGGCGTCCTCGGGAAGCCCCTGCTCCAGGTTGGCATCGACGGTATCCATGCCCGAATCCTGCAGGCGGTACGCCTCCAACTTATGCAAAAGCCCGATGCCGCGTCCTTCCTGACCGCGCAGGTAGATGACCACGCCGCGGCCTTCCTGGCTGATAAGGCGCATGGATTCATGCAGTTGGGGCCCGCAATCGCAGCGCCGTGAACCAAAGGCATCACCGGTTAGGCATTCGGAATGGACGCGCACCATGACGTCGCGCGCGCCGCGCAGTTGGGCGGGATCCCCTGCGACCAATGCAACGTGTTCCTGTCCGTCTACCTCATGGCGGTAACCGATGGCGGTGAAGTGACCGTATTCGGTGGGTAACTCAGTGGCAACCTGGCGGGCGACCTGCGTTTCATTATGGCGGCGCCACTCGATGAGCTGCGCGATAGAGATCATGGAGAGCCCATGCGTATCGGCAAAGCGACGCAACTCTGGCGAGCGCGCCATATCCGTGGGGTCATCCTCGGAGACGATCTCGCACAGCACACCAGCCGGGCGCAGTCCCGCCAATCGGGCCAGATCAATGGAGGCCTCAGTATGGCCGTCACGCTCCAGTACGCCGCCCGGGCGAGCACACAGCGGCACCACGTGGCCTGGACGGGTGAACTCCCCTGGAGTGGTGCTGGGGTCTGCCAGGCGGCGGATGGTTTCTGCGCGCGAGGTGGCAGAAATACCGGTACTGCCCGTTGCTGCATCCACGGTCACCGTGTAGGCGGTGCCGCGTACATCTTGGTTGACCGCCAGCATCGGCGGTAGGTTCAACCGATTGCAATCGTCTGGCAATAAGGGTGCGCAGATATATCCAGAGGAATAGCGCACCATGAAAGCCACGAGTTCCGGGGTGGCTAGCTCCGCGGCGAAAATCAGATCGCCTTCATTTTCGCGATCCTCATCATCGATGACAACAACCGGCTTACCAGCGGCGATGTCCGCGATGGCCTGGTCGATGGAATCTAGACGGATGGAATTATCACTCGCGCTCATAAGGTAGCAGTCTAGTCCTTAGCCTCAGGGGGTTGAGCTTCGGGGTGAAGCATCTTTTCAACATACTTGGCCAGCACATCCACCTCGAGATTTACCTCTCCTCCCACCGGCAAGGCGCCATGAATAGTATCGCGCAAAGTGGTGGGGATAAGGGATACCTCGAACCAGTCTGGGCCCACGGCGCTCACGGTCAGCGAGGTGCCGCTCACGGCAATGGAGCCCTTTTCCACGACGTATCGGGAAAGCTCCGACGGCAAGCTAAACCGCAGCACATCCCAGTTCTCGGAACTAGTTCGGGTCTGCAGCGTAGCGGTACCGTCCACGTGGCCTTGCATAATGTGCCCGCCCAGCCGGGTGGTGGGAAGCAGTGCCGGTTCGACATTGACCGGATCGCCCTCGGCAAGGCGCCCCAGTGCGGTGCGGTCGAGGGACTCCTGCATCACATCCGCACAAAAAGTATCCGCCGACAGATCCGCCACGGTAAGGCATACGCCGTTAATGGCAATGGAATCACCCAGTGCGGCCCCCGCAACGGTACGCGGGGCACGAATGCTCAGGCGAAGCGCGTCTGCGTGCGGCTCCATTGCATCCACGGTGCCCAACTCTTGTACTAGCCCAGTAAACACTTCCAACCTTTCTCGCTCACTACTATGTCCAGCGTCTAGCGCACGTACTCAATAAGAACGTCGTCACCCAGCGCCTTCATTCCCACCCTGTGGAAACGGGTGGCCTCTGCCAGTGTCTGGGTCACGGGGTGCGCAAGCACGCCACGGCCCTCGCCCAGCAAAAGTGGCGCGATATAGGCCGAGATGGCATCTACCAAGTCAGCCTTGAGAAAGCTGCTGGCCAGGCCTGCGCCTCCTTCCACGAGGACGTCGCGGGCACCGGTGGCGTAGAGTTCGTAGAGAGCTTCTTCGATGCTGTCGTACTGCTCGTACCCCAACTCGCGCAGGTGGCTTGCTGCATCGCCTGCCGATTCCAAATCACGCTTGCCAATGACCACCCGGCGGGGCTGGTGCGCGCGCAAGCTGCCGTCGCTCAAGCGCGCGGTGAGCGAGGGATTATCAGCCAGCGCCGTGCCGGTACCTACCACGATGGCATCGCGGTGCGCCCTATCGGCATGCACCCAGTCGCGCGCTGCCTCGCCCGTAATCCATTGGCTGGTTCCATCGGCCGCGGCCGTGAAACCGTCCAGCGTTTGCGCGAACTTCAAGGTGACGTGGGGCCGTTGGGTGCGCACGGCGAATAGCCATGGCACCAAAGCATCCTCGACGTGCGGGGGCTTTTCTAGCTTGGCGACGTCCACTCCAGCCTCCGCCAACACTTCTGCGCCACCCGCAGCCTGCGGGGTGGGATCGGCGTGGAGGTAGTACACGCGGGCCACGCCGGCATCGATAAGCGCCTGCGCGCAGGGACCCGTGCGGCCGGTATGCGCGCAGGGTTCCAAGGTGACCACGGCCGTGGCGCCGCGCGCCTTATCTCCGGCCTCCTGCAACGCCATGACCTCGGCATGCGCGCCTCCCACGGGCTGGGTGGCGCCGACGCCCACAATTTCCCCAGCTGGGGACACAATGACCGCGCCTACCGGTGGGTTAGGGCTCGTGGTTCCACGGACTTCAGCACCCGCGGCCATTGCGCGCAACAGCGCTGCGGAGATGTTGCGGTCTTGTAGCTCCGCACTCATTAGGCACCGGCCGCCAGATCACGCAGCTGCTTCACGATGCCGGCTGGGTCGTCCGCCTTGAATACGGCTGAGCCTGCCACGAAAGCGTCGCAGCCGGCCTCGGCGGCTGCCTCGATGGTCTCTGGTGAAATGCCGCCATCGATCTCGATGATGGTGTCAAGGCCCTGCTCGTCAATGCTGCGGCGCAGCTTATGGACCTTCTCTAGCATCTCCGGCATGAACTTTTGCCCGCCGAAGCCAGGCTCCACAGACATCACGAGCACCTCATCGAAATGGTGCAGCTTATCCAACCACGGCTCGATGGCGGTGCCTGGCTTGATGGAAAAGGCCGCACGCACGCCCAAATCGCGGATGCGCTGGGCCAAGTCCACTGCCGCCTGGTCATCGGCGACGGCCTCCACGTGGAAGATAATCGTATGCGCGCCCGCCTTGGCATAGGTCTCAACCCACTTTTCGGGTTCCTCAATCATGAGGTGGACATCTAGTGGCTTATCGGTGCTGCTATGGACCGTGGCCGTGATATCTGGGCCGAAAGACAGGTTGGGCACAAAGTGCCCATCCATAATGTCCACATGGACCCAGTCTGCGGTATCAATCGCCGCTAGCTCCTCGCCCAAGCGAGAAAAATCAGCGGCCAGGATGGAAGGGGAAATAATCGGTGCGGACATGCCCACCAGTCTATCGCGATTAATCGGCTGCGCGGCGAAGGGCTGCAAAGAACATGGCGTCGGTACCGTGGCGATGCGGCCACATCTGCACGGATTTCTCGTGGCCTACATCGCCCATATCAGGAATGAGAGCATGTGCGTCGAGTTCTTCGGCGCCGAGTTCGCGCACGGCGCGGTCAACTATGCCTCGGGTTTCGCGCAGATCTGGCGAACACGTGGAGTAGATGACCACGCCACCTGGGCGCACCAGGTGTAATGCGGAAGACAAGAGCTCGAATTGCAGCTGGTTAAGCTCGGTGATGTCAGACTCGGCCTTGCGCCACCGCGCCTCGGGGCGGCGACGGAGGGCGCCGAGACCGGAACAGGGGGCATCGACAAGCACGCGATCAAAGCCCTCTCCCACGCCGGGATTGCGGCCATCTGCCACATGAACGTCCACGGGCAAATCGCTCACTGTCTTTTCAATCAGCGCCGCTCGGTGTGGGGATACCTCCACTGCATCGACGTGCGCGGAGTCTATGCGGGCAAGCGCCCCCATCAAGGCCGCCTTACCGCCGGGGCCGGCGCAGAGATCCAGCCACCGGCCGGTGTCCTCGCCCTCGAGGGTTGCCTCGCATACCGCCCGGGCAATCAGCTGCGAGCCCTCGTCCTGCACGGCCGCCAATCCTTGGCGCACAGGTTCCAATTGTCCGGGGTCACCAGATTCCATGTACACCGCATAAGGGGAATAACGCCCCTCCTCATTGCCGGTCATCAGGGCCAATTCCTCGGCCGAGATTTCACCTGGGCGCGCCACTAGATGCACCGAAGGTCGATCCGAATCCGCCGCCAGGGCAGCCTCCAACTCCCCTAGGCCCAACACGCGGCTAAACGACTCCGCAATCCAGGTCGGGTGGGCATGCTTAAAGGCGATGCCGACGATTTCCCCCTGCGGGGCGAGCTTGTCCAGCCAGGCCTTAGCTGGCGTCCGGGTAATGGTGCGCATGATGCCGTTAGCAAAGCCCTTGGCCTTGACTTCACCGGCGGCTTCTACCAAACGGACGGTGGTATCAACCGCCGCGTGTGGCTCCACGCGGGTATAAAGAACTTGATAGGCGCCCAGGCGCAAGGCATCAACCACGGCTGGGGAAATGGCCTCGAGGCCGCGCGAAGAACACGCTGCGATGACGGCATCAACTACGCCAAGGGTGCGCAGCGTGCCGTAGGTGATTTCGGTGGCGAAGGCGGCATCGCGCCCCTTGAGCTTTTGTTTGCGCAGCGCCTTGGGCAAAATGAGGTTGGCGAAGGCATCATCATCGCTTACCCTGCGCACCACGTCGAAGGCGACCGAACGCGGCGCATCCACGCCCGCGGCCAGCGCGGCCTGAATCAGACCGCCTTCCTGGCGCTTGCCGGGACGCTGGCCCTTAGCAGCCTGCCGGCCCCTATGCTGCCCACCGCGGCTGCCACGCTGCTGCCGTTGCGGGCGGCCATCTCGGCCCTTCGCACCAGCGGATTTGTGGGAATCCTTCGGCTTGCCCGCCGGCGACTTATCCCCGGACTTGCTGCGGGAACGGAAACCACCACTCATTGAAACTTCACCTCGGCATCCTTGCCTAGTCCGCGGGCCCAATCGGCCGCATTCATCATCTTCTTTCCCGGAGGCTGGATTCTACCCAGCTGGACTGGCTGCGTACCGGTACCGATGAATACGGCATTCTTAGCAATGTACAGCTGCCCTGGTTCTAGTTCCTGTGGAACCGCCGCCTCTTCTATGAGGCTGACCGGTCCAATCTTCACGCGGGCCTCGTCCCACATCGTCCATGCACCCGGCCCAGGCGTGTATGCGCGAATGTGCCGATCGATGGCAAAGTCCGGTTGGGTCCACTCCACGCGGGCCTGCGCGGTAGAGATTTTCGGCGCATAGGTAGCCTCCCCCTGCTGCGGTTGCGCCTCCAGCTGCCCCGCCGCTAAGCCATCCATGGTGGCCACGAGCAAATCGCCGCCGGAATAGGCAAGACGCGTCAACAGGTCATCGGCAGTATCGGTGCCTTTAATCTCCTCCGTCACGGTGCCGAGCACTGGGCCGGTATCAAGGCCCTCCTCAATGCGGAAGGTGGATGCGCCGGTCACGTCATCGCCTGCAGCAATGGCAGCCTGCACTGGTGCAGCACCGCGCCATGCCGGAAGCAAGGAAAAGTGCAGGTTTACCCAGCCATGCTTCGGTAGTTCCAGCAAGTCCTTGGTCACCAGATTGCCGTAGGCCACCACCGGAATCGCCTCTGGTTGCAAATCCTTTAAGCGGGAGCGCAGCGCCTGACCGTCCTCCGAGTCAGGGCGCAGGGTGGTCGGGGTCAATACTTCAATGCCATGTTCTTGGGCGAGCGCCTTCACGGGGCTCGGATGAAGAGTGCGGCCGCGGCCCTTTTTCGCGTCTGGGCGAGTAATTACCGCCACCACCTCGTGCGACGAGGCAAGTAGCTTTTCCAAGGCCACAACGGCTGGCTCAGGGGTACCGGCAAAAATGATCCGCATGCGGGGAAACTCTCCTCTTAATATCGTTCAAAATACTAGGCTACAACGCCGCAACGCTGCCGCCACAGCGAGCGGGCTACGAGGCGTTAAACCACTCGGATTCACGGATGGCGCGCATGGCCTCCTTGCGCACTGGCGCATCCAAGCGTTGTAGGAAAAGCACCCCATCGAGGTGGTCGGTCTCATGCTGGATGCACCGAGCCATCAGTCCTGAGGCCACCATGGACACAGGGCGCCCCTCAATATCCTGGCCAGACACAAAAACCTGGTTGAACCGCGTGGTTTCCGCGCTAATTCCCGGAATGGATAGGCATCCTTCCGGACCTGTTTGCTGCTGCTCCCCCACCGGAGTCCAGGCCGGGTTAACAATCGCCCCACGCAGCCCAGATTGGGTATGCGAGCAGTCATAGACAAAGATTCGCTGCAAAATCCCTACCTGATTAGCCGCTAGCCCTACTCCCCCGGCTTTGTCCATGGTCTCGAGCATATCGCTCGCCAGAGCACGCAGACCGGCATCAAATTTACTAATTTCCTCCGCGCGGCTGCCCAAGACTGGGTCGCCGTAGATACGCAGCTCTCGAAGGGACATGGCAATCACACCTTTCTCATGGCACCGAGACCAAGCCGGCCGGCGGTGGCGGCTTCCTCCGTCGAGATTAGCGCATGAGTGCCAATGGCCCCGATATGGCTAACCCACGTGGATAGGGTCAACCACAATGCGCAAAGGCAGATCATCCTTGCGGGCGCTGCGCGACGCATTGGCGCTGCGTAAAGCCCGCCCCAATTGGGAACGCGGCCCCAGCGGGGTGCGCACGACCAACCGCTGGGGTGGGCCAAAGCGCTGGCTATCGTAGTCACCAGGCAGGCTCTGCCCCGGCGGAAGGGGAACTGGTCCTAATACCTCCGCATGGTCTGGAAGATCCACAAGCTCGGCAAAGCCATCTAGGGATGCATCCGCACCGTCGATGGCTGCAAAATGCACCGCGGGTGGGAAGCGCACTTCGCGCCGGGCAGCAAGCTCTGCCGCGGCCGCGCCCACCATATCCCAACGCAGGAAATGCTGGACTACGGTAAGCGACTCATCAGCCGCGAGGATTACCCGCCCGCCCTTGAAATGCGGCTGCACCAAGGTAGCCGACTGCGCCCACTTCGCTAGGGTGTCCTCCGTGGCGCGTAGGTCTTGCCGGTTGAGCAATGCTCCGGCGTCCAAGAGCAGGGCCGCGCCATAGGCACCATCGTTTACTCTCGGTTCCGCACCAGGGGTGGCAATGACCAGCGCCGGCGCATTGTCCACTGCATCGAGCACCTTGTTTCCACCCGAGACCACCACCCGCGTATTGGGAAAGGCCCGGCCCATTTCTTCCGCAGTGCGCTCCGAGCCCAACACGATGGCCCGCAGGCGCGGGGACCCGCATTCGGTGCACCGATGTCGCGCCTCAATGCGACCACACCAGCGGCAGGTAGGCATTCCCGCTTCGTCCGGGCCTGCGCTTGCCGACGCCCCCTTGGGCGGCAGCCCCAATGGCCCATTGCAATGCCGGCAACGAGCCGGCGCTCGGCACTGGCCACAGGCCAAAATGGGAGCATAGCCCTTGCGCGGTACCTGCACCAGCACCGGCTCTCCCCTATCCAGCGCCTGGTGGGCGGCTTGGAAGGCCTGCGCTTGCACTTTTGTGGTGCCGCCCTGCAGGTCGCGAGCGATCGATAGCCCAAAGGACCCGACCGCCTCGATAGCCGGGCACCGCGCCGTTATGGTTTGCTCTTTGGCCACCACGTCGTGCGCCCATCCTGATTCCACGAGGAGCTGTGTCTCCGCCGTCCGCGCGTGGTTGGCCAAAACCATGCTGCAGCCTTCGAAGGCTGAGCGAGTGGTGAGCACTTCCCTCGCGTGAACATAGGGCTTGAGGTTGTCGACCAAATTATCATTGCCATCATCGAGGATCACTGCCAGTTGCAGGTCTTTGACCGGAGCAAAGGCGGCGGACCTGGTACCAATGACCACGCGCGCTTGGCCCACTAGGGCGGAGAGATAGCGGCGATAGCGCGCCTGCGGGCCCATGCTATTAGTCAGCACCGTTATCTGCTTTGCCCCAAGTACCTGGCGCAGCGCGGCCTCTAAGGCATCAACACTCTTTTGGTCCGGGGCAACGAGGAGAACTCCCCCTCCGCCAAGCGCCACTTTGGCAGCGAGGGCAGCCAGCGTGTGTGCCCAATCATCGCCCGGGGCGATTTGCCAGGCGGCACGGGCGAGCTTGCCGCCCAGAATCGAATCGACAAAAGCCTCGCCATGTTGATAGGCCGACCATCCTGATAGGTCGGGCTCGCTCGTGGTGCCGAGCTCCTCCCACGGGGTTTCTAGGTCGGATTCCTCCGCCTTGGCGTGCCGCGGCGGGATAGCGGAGCGGACAATATCCGAGCGCACGCCGCCGTAGCGGTCTGCCAGGGCGTCGACAAGCCTGGCCAGCTGCGGCGGATAAACCTGGAAGGGTGAGATAATACGCTCGATAAAGCGCAGGTTGCCCCCAAATTCAGAATCATGCCGGCGTTCTAAGACAATCGCGTCCACCAAGCGCCCGTTGAAGCGGATGCGCACCTTAATCCCCGGTTGGACTTCTTCCGAGTCTGCCTCTTCAACGAGGTAATCAAATCCTCGGTCTAGGTGCGCAACCCCCAAAAGAGGCAACACCCGCGCAACCGGCTTCCGGGTGGCGGGTGTTTTCTTAGGCATAGGCCTCGATTCTACAGACCAGCGGCAGCACGCAATGCTTCCACTCGGTTCAACTGCTCCCACGGCAACTCAACGTCGGTGCGACCAAAGTGACCGTAGGCCGCAGTTTGCGCATAGATGGGGCGCAACAGATCGAGCTCGCGAATGATAGCGGCCGGGCGCAGGTCAAATACCTGATTCACCGCAGCCTGGATATTCGCATCGCTCAGGCCCTCCTTGGCGGTACCGAAGGTCTCCACGTACAGACCCACCGGCTTGGCGCGGCCGATTGCGTAAGCCACCTGGACTTCAGCGCGATCTGCCAAGCCCGCGGCGACGATATTCTTAGCCACCCAGCGCATGGCATAAGCAGCGGAACGGTCCACCTTGCTCGGGTCCTTGCCAGAGAACGCGCCGCCGCCGTGGCGAGCCATGCCGCCGTAGGTATCGACGATGATCTTGCGGCCGGTTAGCCCGGCATCTCCCATCGGACCGCCAAGGATGAAGGAACCGGAAGGGTTGACCAACAAGGTCGTGTCTTCGGTGTAGTACTTCTCCAAGCCGGCGTCCTTGATAACCCATTCAAGGACCTCACTGCGCAAGGGGCCTTCCAACCAAGCACTATCGACCTCGGCATCGTGCTGCGTGGAAATGACCACGGTATCCAGGTGGGACGGCTCATTGTCATCGGTGTAGGCAAAGGTCACCTGGGTCTTGCCATCCGGGCGCAGGTGATCGACGATACCTTCCTTACGTACCTGCGTCAGGCGGCGGGACAGGCGGTGCGCCAAAGCGATGGGCAGCGGCATGTACTCCGCGGTCTCATTGGAGGCATAGCCGAACATCAGGCCCTGGTCGCCTGCGCCAGCGGTATCGTTTTCGGCGTCATAGTCCTCGTCATGGGCGCGGGCTTCAGTAGAGTTGTCTACTCCAGCGCCAATTTCCTGGGACTGCTCGCCGATGGCGATGTTCACGCCACAGGTGTTGCCATCAAAGCCGACTTCGGAAGAAGTAAAGCCGATGGACTTAAGGGTGTCGCGCACCAGCGCCGGGATTTCTACGTATGCCTCGGTGCGAACCTCGCCCACCACGTGGACCTGGCCGGTGGTTACCAACGTCTCGACGGCGACGCGGGATGCTGGATCCTTTTCCAGCAGGGCATCAAGGATGGCGTCAGAAATGGCGTCACAAATCTTATCGGGATGGCCTTCTGTCACGGACTCGCTGGTAAAAAGACGAGTTGCCACTGCAGCGTTATCAGTCACAAAAACTTCCTTCGTTCTCACTGTTGATTCGATGCTGTGGGTTTCTACGCCCAAGCCTAATACCTCGCAAGCCTAGACCAAGCGGTCTATAAATGCAATTTTAGTTGTCTACCCGTGAAACATTTCATTCACGGCCAAAAGAATCTGAGCGGCGACAACCTGCTTCGAGCCATGCTCCACGCGTTGCGGCGCGGAACCCGGACGCAAAATCCATCCCTCATTGGACTTTTGACCAAAGGTTTTTCCGCGCCCGACCTCATTGGCCATGAGCACGTCGCAGCCTTTACGCGCAAACTTTTCCTGGGCATAGTCCAAGGCGGACTTCTGGGCATCGCCGGTTTCGGCGGCGAACCCTACAATTACGCACTCCGCAGGGATCTCCGAGCGCTCGCGCGCAGCGACGAGCCCTTTGAGCACATCCGGGTTTTCCACCAGATGGAGCGTCGAGAGTGCATCGTCTGCCTGGCCCTTCTTCATCTTTGATTCGGCGACCTCCGCCGGACGGAAGTCAGAGACTGCAGCGGCCATGATCACCACGTCCGCATCGCGGGATTCCTCGCGCACGGCGTCCTCCAACTCACGGGTGGAGACAATGTGGCGGAGTTTCGCGCCACTTGGCACAGGAAGTTGGGCGGTATTACCCGCAACGAGGGTGACTTCGGCCCCCATCTGCGCGGCCCATTCCGCGAGTGCAAATCCCTGCCTGCCGGAAGAACGATTACCCAAGTAGCGGACCGGATCCAGCTCTTCCTGGGTGCCGCCGGCTGATATGACGACCTTCTTGCCCTGCCAGGTGTGCTGCACTCGGTAGCCCGCCAGTTCAGTGCGGACAATCTCCGCAATCTGTTCCGGCTCCGGCAAACGACCAGGGCCAGAATCCTTGCCGGTAAGGCGGCCGTGGGCGGGCTCGATGACGGTGATACCGCGGCGTCGCAAAGTAGCCACGTTGTCCTGCGTAGCGGGGTTATGCCACATTTCAGTATGCATGGCGGGGGCCACAATAACCGGGCACGTCGCGACCAATACGGTGGCCGTGAGTAAATCGTCTGCACGGCCTGCAGCCAACCGCGCGATAACGTCTGCGGTGGCAGGCGCAATGACCACTGCATCCGCATGCTGTCCTACGTTGACGTGCTGTACCTCGTCCACGGCTTCAAACACGCTCGTGGAGACGGGATGGCCGGATAGTGCCTCAAACGTAGCCGCCCCCACGAAGTTCAGTGCACTTTCCGTGGGGACAACGCGGACGTCATCGCCAGCTTCCTTGAGATTGCGCACGAGGTGGCACGCCTTGTAAGCGGCGATGCCGCCAGCGACGCCCAGAACAATATTGCGAGAGGTATCTTTATCAGTCACACCGCACGATGGTACCTGCCGACATAGAGAAAGGCCCCACCCGCCGCGACCAAGAGGTACACCCCGAATCGGGGATGCACATCCGTGGCGGCGCGTGGAGCCTTAAAGCTATTACACGCTTAGTGCTAGAGCTACTTGCCTTCCTCGTGGTCAAGCAGGCCAGCATCAATCTCGCGCAATGCGATGGACAAAGGCTTTTCGCCTGGCTCTGGGGTAACCAGCGGGCCTACGAACTCGAAGACACCTTCATCCTGCTCTTGGTAGTAGCTATTGATCTGGCGTGCGCGCTTAGCGGCAAAGATGACCAAAGCGTACTTAGAGGAAACCTTGTCCAAAAGCTCATCGATCGGGGGATCGGTAATGCCGATCGGATCATCAAATACTGGTTCCGCCTTTGCGGCTTCAGTGTTAGAAGGGGTGGTCACGTTAGTCACATGCACCTTTACATTGATTGAAGATGGTCAAAAAGGAGGTCTATGCCCGCAGGATATCACTAATGGCAGCTACTGCCTCGTCCAGATCCTCGTTCACAACGACGTGATCGAACTCGTCCTGTGCGGCTAGTTCCTCATGCGCAGTTTGCAACCTACGGTCAATGACGTCTTGCGGCTCGGTAGCGCGGCCGGTGAGCCGCTCCACAAGTACCTCCCATGACGGGGGCGCCAAAAAGACCAGGTCTGCCTCCGGCAGCGCTTTCTTAACACTCCGGGCACCCGCGAGATCCACCTCAACGAGTACTGGGCGGCCAGCGGCCAAAGCTTCCTCTACCGGCTGGGCGGGCGTTCCAGAGCGTTGCAATCCGCCGTGGATATCAGCCCATTCGAGCATCTCCCCGGCATCAATTCGCTCCTGGAAGGTTTCTGGGGTGACGAAGAAATAATCGACACCGTCCTGCTCCCCGGGGCGGGGCTGGCGCGTGGTCATAGACACGCTGAAGTACAGCCCCTCGACGTCACTGCGCAGACGCGAAACTACGGTGGATTTTCCCACTGCGGAAGGCCCCGCCAGAACGACGAGGCGCCCGCGTGCAGTTGCGTCAGCCATGGTTGTGACTATTCGCCGTAACCGAAACGCTCGAGGAGAGCACGACGCTGACGCTCACCCAGGCCGCGCAGACGACGGGTCTGAGCAATCTCCAGGTCCTCCATGATTTCCTTAGCCTTGACCTTGCCAACCTTCGGCAGAGCCTCGAGGAGCGCAGAAACCTTGGTCTTGCCGATGATCTCATCGGTCTCAGCCTTTTCGAGCACGTCCTTCAGGTCGGTCTCGCCGCGCTTGAGCGCAGCCTTGAGCTCGGCGCGAGCCTTGCGGGCCTCAGCGGCCTTTGCGAGAGCTTCCTTGCGCTGCTCATCAGTCAACTTTGGAAGGGCCACGGGTTTCCTCCGATTCATTAGATTGATTCTGTTACGTCTAGTACTTGGTACCAGATTACGGTTGCCTAACGCAGTTAATACACCGCGGAAAGTTATTAATAACCTTCGAGCAAACCGACTTCTGGTAATCCTAGCACTGCTCATTGAACGGTGACGATTAACGGGTCCAAAAGCACGCCTATTTTAGCACGTCACCGCACATACCTTAAACAAAGTACCAGGTAAACGGCGCGGCTGTTAATCAGCCGCGCCGCCCCTATTAGTCCCGGAACTCTGCCACTACCTGAGCAACCGCTTTGCGCAGGTCAGCGACACCAGGACCTTGCTCGAGTACTGCTCGAGACACATTGGCGAATCCCAGCGATGGATGAGCAGAAACAATGCCGTTCACCTGCTTTGGGCCAGCGCCCTGGGCGCCAACACCGGGCAGAAGAACCGGACCATTGAGCGCATCGAGGCGCGGCGGATTGTCCAACGTAGCGCCGACGACTACGCCGACATCGCCCGGCTTGCCAGCCTTGTGCGCCTCTACATTGAACGCGGCGCATTCATCGACGACGCCCTGAGCGATAGTGCTCTCCTCGCCCACCGGGACCGATTGGATGGCACGTGCCTCCGGGTTGGAGGTAGCCGCCAGGACGAATACACCGCGGCCGGTTTCTTCGGCCTTGGTGAATACCGGCCCCAAGGCGCCAACGCCTAGATAGGGTGACAAGGTCACAGAGTCTGCGCGCAGCGGCGAACTTTCGCTGAGCCACGCATCTGCGTAGCCGGCCATGGTGGAGCCAATATCGCCGCGCTTGGCATCGGCCACAGTCAGGCACCCCGCTTCTCGCAGGGCAGCCAAGACTTCTTCCAGGACCGCGAAGCCCTGAGAGCCAAAGCGCTCAAAGAAGGCAACCTGTGGCTTTACCAAGGCCGCGGTATCGCTAAAGGCTTCAACGCAGCGCAGGCTAAAGGTCCGCAGACCTTCAGCGGTGGGTTCCAGCCCCCACTTGTCCAAGAGATACGGATGTGGGTCGATCCCAACGCACAGGCGCCCACGTTCCCGGCCGGCTTCTTCTAGCCGCTCGCCAAATCCTTTAGTGCTGTGGGCCATGCTCAAGCTCCTGAAGTGCGCGTACCTGCAAGTTGCCAATGCGCATCGCTTCGATACCCTGGACAGCTGCGGTTACGCCCTGCACAGTGGTCACCAGCGGGATCTCCATGTGTACGGCGGCGGCGCGGATATCGTAGCCATCGTGGCGGGCCCCAGCGGAGCCGGCTGGAGTATTGAGAATCCAGTCGATGTCGCCGTTGAGAATCTTATCCACGATGGACTCTTCGCCATCCTTGGCCTCAGAGACCTTGGCGGCAACCTCGCACTCGATACCGTTGCGGCGCAGCATCTGGGCGGTGCCGGCGGTAGCGACGATGTTGTAGCCCATGTTGGCCAGGCGCTGAATCGGGAAGATCAGGGTGCGCTTGTCGCGGTTGGCAACAGAAACGAAGACGGTGCCCTCCGTGGGCGGTACGGCAAAGGCCGCGATTTCGCCCTTGGCATAGGCCGCGCCAAAGTTGGTAGCCAAGCCCATGACCTCACCGGTGGACTTCATCTCTGGCGAGAGCAGCGTATCGAGCAAGCTGCCATCAGGACGGCGGAAGCGGTTGAATGGCAAGACTGCTTCCTTGACGGCAATCGGGTGCTCCAGCGGCAAAGAGCCACCGTCATATTCGGAAGGAATCATGCCTTCGGCACGCAGATCCGCGATGCTCGAGCCCATCATGACGCGAGAAGCTGCCTTAGCCAGTGGTACGCCGGTGGCCTTGGAGACAAACGGCACGGTACGGGAAGCACGTGGGTTCGCCTCGATGACGTAGAGGATGTCATCCTTCAAGGCGAACTGGACGTTCATCAGGCCCTTGACGCCAATGCCCTCGGCGAGCAAGCGGGTGGACGTGCGGACCTTTTCAATGTCCTCTGGTCCAAGGGTCATCGGTGGCAGCGCACAGGAAGAGTCACCGGAGTGGATACCGGCCTCCTCGATGTGCTCCATGACGCCGCCTAGGTAGACCTCATTGCCGTCGCACAGGGCGTCAACGTCAATCTCGATGGCGGAATCCAGGAAGCGGTCCACCAGAACCGGGTGGTCCGGAGACAGCTCGGTGGCACGCTCGATGTAGTCTTCCAGCGCCTTTTCGTCGTAGACGATTTCCATACCGCGGCCGCCCAGCACGTAGGACGGACGAACCAGTACTGGGTAGCCGATGGAGGAAGCAACCTCGCGGGCCTCCGCGAAGGAAGTGGCGGTGCCGTATTCCGGTGCTGCCAATTCTGCCTCATCGAGGACCTTGCCGAATTCGCCGCGGTCCTCGGCGGAATCGATTGCAGCAGGGCTGGTGCCCACAACCGGAACGCCTGCCTCCTCCAGGCGGGCAGCGAGGCCCAGCGGAGTCTGGCCGCCCAGCTGGACAATCACGCCAGCAACGTCACCGGAAGCGGCCTCCGCGTGGTAGACCTCCATGACGTCCTCGAAGGTCAGCGGCTCGAAGTAGAGGCGGTCTGCAGTGTCATAGTCGGTGGAGACGGTCTCCGGGTTGCAGTTGACCATGACGGTCTCGTAGCCCTGCTCCGAAAGCTCAAGGGCCGCGTGAACGCAGGAGTAGTCAAACTCGATGCCTTGACCAATGCGGTTGGGGCCGGAGCCCAAAATGATGACCTTGCCTTTAGAGCCTACCGGTGCCGGGCGAACCTCGGTCTCGGCATCCGGGTCGAGCTCATAGGAGCTGTAATGGTACGGGGTCTGGGCCTCGAACTCGCCGGCACAGGTGTCTACGGTTTTGTACACGGGGCGAATACCCATGCGCCAGCGCAGGCTGCGTACGCCATCCTCGCCGTTGAATTCGGGGCGAAGGGCGGCAATCTGGGCGTCGGAAAGCCCAAAGACCTTGGCCTCGCGCAGCAGCTCCTCGGTGAGCACTGGGGCGTCGATAAGCTCCTGGCGGAAGGCCACCAACGTGGCCAGCTCAGCGATGAACCATGGGTCAACGCCGGAAGCCTCGTGGACCTCGTCGATAGAGGCGCCAAGGCGAAGGGCCAGCTCGATGTCGTACATGCGGCCCTCGGTCGGGCGCTCCAGGTCCTTTAGAACGGCCTGCAGGTCAGTGGCACGCTCGCCCGCGAAGTACTCATCCGGCTTGGTCCAGAAGCCATTGGGCTTGTTTTCCAAAGAACGCATGACCTTGTTCAGGCCCGCGATGTAGTTACGACCGATACCCATGGCCTCGCCCACAGACTTCATGGTGGTGGTCAAGGTGTCATCGGCGCCTGGGAACTTCTCAAAAGCAAAGCGTGGGGCCTTGACAATGACATAGTCCAGGGTGGGCTCGAAGGCTGCCTTGGTCTCGCCGGTGATGTCGTTTTGCACCTCGTCCAAGGTGTAGCCAATGGCGAGCTTGGCCGCCAGCTTAGCAATCGGGAAACCGGTGGCCTTGGATGCCAGCGCGGAGGAACGGGACACGCGCGGGTTCATCTCGATGACGATAATGCGGCCGTCTTCCGGGTTAACCGCGAATTGGATATTGCAGCCGCCAGTATCGACGCCGACCTCGCGGATGATGGCAATACCCAAGTCACGCATCTTCTGGAACTCACGGTCAGTAAGCGTCAGCGCCGGGGCGACGGTGACGGAATCGCCGGTGTGCACGCCTAGGGCGTCGACGTTTTCGATGGAGGCGACAACCACGACGTTGTCATCGCCATCGCGCATAAGCTCGAGCTCGTATTCCTTCCAGCCCAGGATGGATTCCTCAATGAGCACGTTGGCTTCAGGGGATGCGGCCAAGCCGCCGCCGGCAATGCGGTCCAAGTCCTCATTATTGAAGGCCAGACCGGAGCCCAGGCCACCCATGGTGAAGGAGGGGCGGACAACAACGGGCAGGCCGAGCTTGTCGACGGTCTCGTGGACCTCATCCATGTTGTGGCACACAGCGGAGCGGGCGGACTCACCGCCGATGGAGGCGACGATGTCCTTGAACTTCTGGCGGTCCTCGCCGCGCTCGATGGCGTCAATATCGGCGCCGATGAGCTCGATGCCGTACTTGTCCAGAATTCCTTGGCGGTCAAGCTGAACTGCAGCGTTCAGCGCGGTCTGGCCGCCCAGGGTTGCCAACACGGCGTCGATGGGGTTGCCCTCTTCGCGCTCCTTGACCAGAATCTTTTCAATGTATTCCGGCTCGATGGGCTCGACGTAGGTGTGATCCGCAAACTCAGGGTCGGTCATGATGGTGGCCGGGTTGGAGTTGACCAGCGTTACGCGCAGGCCCTCTTCCTTGAGCACGCGGCAAGCCTGGGTACCGGAGTAGTCGAACTCGCAAGCCTGGCCGATGACGATCGGGCCGGAGCCGATGACCAGGACGTGGTTGATGTCGTTGCGCTTTGGCATAGTTATTCTTCCTTTTCCTGGTTGTCTACTTATTTGGGGTGTGGTTAGCCATCAGTTCTTCAAACTGATCAAATAGCGGGTTGGCATCGTGCGGGCCAGCAGCGGATTCCGGGTGGTACTGCACGGAGTAAGCCATGCCGTTTCGCAATGCCACTCCCTCGACGGTGTCGTCGTTGAGGCAGATGTGGGTGACCTGGGCGGGACCGAAGTCGGTGGCGAACTCGGCGTCCTTGCTATCTAGGTCGTAGCCTTCCGGTGCCTTCAGCGCGAAGCCGTGGTTCTGGGAGGTGATATCAATCTTGCCGGTCACGTTATTGCGCACCGGCACGTTGATGCCACGGTGGCCGAACTTCATCTTGTAGGTGTCCAGGCCAAGCGCGCGGCCCAGGAGCTGGTTGCCAAAGCAAATGCCGAAGAACGGAATCTTGGCTTCGAGCACCTGCTTGATGATGCCCACCATTTCATCGGCGGTAGCCGGGTCGCCCGGGCCGTTGGAGACGAAGACGCCATCCGGGTTATAGGACTTCACCTTGTCAAAGGAGGTATTTGCGGGCACGACGATGGTTTCGATGCCGCGCTGGGAAAAGTGGCGCGGGGTTGCGGTCTTCACGCCCATGTCGAAGGCAACGACGGTGTACTTCTTCTCCCCTACGGCCTCGACCGTGTAGGGCTCGTCGGTAGATACCTCTGCGGCTAGGTCGGCGCCTTCCATGGAGTCCTGGGACTTAACTTCCTTGAGCAACTCCTCGACCGGGCGCTTTGCATCTTCGCCGGAGAACAGGCCGGCGGCAATGGAGCCGTAGTTGCGCAGGTGGCGAACCAAGGTGCGGGTATCGATGCCGCGGATGCCAATGACACCCTGCTTTTCCATCTCTTCGCTCAGGCTGCGCTCTGCACGCCAGTTGGATACGCGCTGCGCGAGGTCGCGGATGACGAGGCCCGCAACCCAGATGTGGTTGCCGTGGGACTCATTGTCCTCGTCGTTCCAACCGGTATTGCCAATGTGCGGCGCTGCGGAAACCACAATCTGGCGGTGGTAAGACGGGTCCGTCATGGTCTCCTGGTAGCCGGTCATCGCCGTGGTGAATACGGCCTCGCCCAAGGTGGTGCCGGTGGCGCCAAAGCCATAACCGCGGAAGGTGCGCCCGTCCGCGAGAACGAGGATTGCTGGGGTTCTATCAGTCACGTCGTGGCCTTTCTCTGCCATATAGGTGGTCTCAGTGTGCAAGGTTAGTCTTCTTCGGAGGCTGCCAAGTCAAAAGTGACGGCACCTCGCAAAATGGTGTGGGTAACACGGGCGCCAAATTCTTCGCCAGCGTACGGGTTGTTTTCGGACTTGGAGGCCAGCTTGGCGGAATAAGAAACCCAGTGGTGGTCAGGGTCCACGATGGTCAAGTTAGCTGGCTCGCCCTCCGCGATGGGGCGGCCATGGCCCGGCAGGCGGGTGATTTCTGCGGGGCGCTCGGACATCACGCGGGCGACAAAGCGCCAATCGGCCAGGCCGGTCTCGACGAAAATCTTGGCGATGACAGCCAAGGAAGATTCCAGTCCCAACATGCCAGGGCGGGCGTTTTCAAACTCCACGCACTTGTCTTCGGAGCCGTGCGGGGCGTGGTCGGTAGCAACGCAGTCGATGGTGCCGTTAAGCAGCGCCTCGCGCAGTGCCGCGGTATCGCGCTGTTCGCGCAATGGCGGATTAACGCGGAAGAGGCCATCGTAGGTGCGCAGCTTGTCATCGGTCATCAATAGGTGGTGCGGGGTTACCTCGGCGGTGAGAGGAATATCCTGCTCCTTTGCCCACTTCAGCAGCTCCACGGTGCCCTGGGTCGAAGCGTGACAGATGTGCACGCGGTTGCCGTAGTCGCGCGCCAACAGTGCGTCGCGGGCCACGATGGATTCCTCCGCCACGCGCGGCCAGCCGCGCAGGCCGAGCTTGGCCGCGGTCTCGCCTTCATGGGCGGAAGCGCCGCCGGTCATGCGATCATCCTCGGCGTGCTGCGCAAGCAGAACGTCCATGCCCTTGGCGTATTCCAGAGCACGACGCATTAGCTGCGGATCCTGGACGCACTTGCCGTCATCGGAGAACATACGCACCTTGGCGTCCGAGCGGGCCATCATGCCGAACTCGGTGAGGGTCTTGCCTTCCAGGCCCTTGGTAATGGAGCCCACCGGGTGGACATCGCACAGCGCCAGTGCTTGGGACTTGGCCCATACGGACTCAGCGATGATCGGCTGGTCGGTCACCGGGTTGGTATTAGCCATGGTGAACACTGCGGTGAAACCGCCCTTGGCGGCAGCCTTGGAGCCGGTCTCGATGGTCTCGGTATCTTCGCGGCCGGGCTCGCGCAGGTGCACGTGCATATCCACTAGGCCTGGCAAGAGCACGTTGCCCTGGCCGTCGATAACCTGTGCATCCTCGGCTTCTGCCGTGGCGCCGATGGCAGCGATGATGCCGTCCTTGACCACGACATCGGTGGGCTCGCCTTCGCCGTACAGGCGCACATTCTTAATCACAAGTGGGGTTTCCGCCGGCGCGGAAAGGCGACCGGTTTCCGGGTAAGTAGTCATTGTCTCTCCCTAAATTTGAGTGTGGGTCGCGGTTTTAAATGCCGGCGTTTTCGCCATTGGTCAGCAGGGTAAACAGCACCGCCATGCGGGCGTGTACACCGTTGTGCACCTGCTGCAGGACCGCAGTTTTGTCCAAATCTGCGACGCCGTAGTTAATCTCCATGCCGCGCAGCATCGGGCCTGGGTGCATGACGATGGCGTCCTTGTGCATGGCCGCCGCGCGATCCTTGGACAGGCCAAAGAGGTTGGCGTATTCGCGGTGGGAGGGGAAGAAGCCGCCATTCATGCGCTCTTGCTGCACGCGCAGCATCATGATGACGTCGGCGTCAGCGATTTCCGCATCAAAGTCATAGGACACGCGCACCGGCCAGTTCTCTACCCCAAAGGGCATGAGGGTGGCTGGGCCTACGAGGGTTACCTCAGCACCAAGAGTGGTGAGCAGATCTACGTTGGAGCGCACGACGCGCGAGTGCAGGCAATCGCCCACAATCTTTACCTTCAGGCCGGCAAAGCCTTCGTCGCTGTGCAGTCCCAGGCGCTGGCGCATCGTGACGGCGTCGAGAAGCGCCTGCGTTGGGTGCTGGTGCGCGCCGTCGCCCGCGTTGATCACTGAAGGTCCCTTGCCGTTAGGGGCTACCCACTGGGCCAGCTGCTGCGGCGCACCAGAGGAAGGGTGGCGCATGATGATCGCATCAGCGCCAATAGCGGCCAAGGTAAGGCCCGTATCCTTCAGGGACTCGCCCTTCTTTACCGAGGACGAAGAGGCGGACAGGTTAATGACATCCGCGGACATCCACTTGCCGGCCGTTTCAAAGGAAGAGCGGGTGCGGGTGGAGTTTTCATAAAAGAGGGTATAGATGGTCCGGCCCCGCAGTGTCGGCAGCTTCTTTACCTCGCGGCCTTCGAGGGCTTCGCGGAAGCGATCCGCTTCATCCATCAGACCGACAATTTCGCTTCGGTCCAGCTCTGCCATATCGATGAGGTGCTTCATGGTTATGCCTCCCCCGTTTCGGAGCCACCTGCATCGGTTGCAGCAGCGGCTCGGGTCAATACGACCGCGTCCCGGCCGTCAATCTCGCTGTTGTATACGGTGACATCTTCTTCTCGCGCGGTGGGGAGATTCTTTCCCACATAATCGGCGCGAATAGGAACCTCGCGGTGGCCGCGATCTACGAGGACGGCCAGCTGAATAATGTCCGGACGGCCCACGTCACTCAACGCATCCAAGGCGGCGCGGATAGTGCGGCCGGAATACAGCACATCGTCGACCAAAATAACAGTGGCGCTATCGATGCCACCGGTGGGAATGGTCGTCGGTTGGAGTGCGCGATGCGGCTTTCCTAGCAGGTCATCGCGGTAGAGGGTGATATCGAGGGAGCCCCATGGGACTGCAACCCCGGAAAATTCTTCAATCTTGTGCGCTAGGCGCTGTGCAAGCGGCACGCCACCAGAGGGAATGCCAAGCAAAATGACCCGCGGTGCGTTCGCGGAATCGAGCGCCGTTTTTTCAATGATCTGGTGCGCGATGCGTGCAACGGTACGCGAAACATCATCGGAGCTTAAAAGCTCTAGCTGCTTCGCGGTAGCGTCTGTTCCACTCATCGTGACCTCCTTCCCCGCCTCACGGTGCGGTCTTTAAAGGATGCCGGTTGATGGTCTCAAAAATGTCTATGCTGTTAGACACAAGATACTCTAGCACCTTCCCCACCATTTGGGTGAGGGCGAAAAGAAGGAGGCACTCCACACAGTGAGTTTTTCCGCCGAACACATAGTCCCCGCCCCGCGCGAGCAGGTCTGGCAATGGCATACCCGCCAAGGCGCTTTAACCCGTATGAACGCCCCCTTTGCCTTCATGAAGCCCATCCAGCAGGCAGAGAGCCTGGGCGATGGCACCTCCATCCTGGGCCTTCCGGGCGGCCTGCGCTGGACCGCTCAGCATAAACTTTCCCAGTACCGCAAGGGCTATGAGTTCACCGATGTGTGCGTAAACTCCCCCATTCGCAAATTTGCCAAATGGCAACACCATCACACCTTTGCGGATCACCCGGACGGCACACTCATTCGCGATGAAGTTACTACCCGCATCCCTTCGGCGGCGCTGGAATCGGTCTTTGCTTATCGACAGCACCAGCTCATTGAGGATCTTTCCTTTCTCCAGCGGCTTGCCGACGCCTCCTTAAACACCCAACCACTAACCATCGCCATGACCGGCTCCCGCGGCAGCGTGGGCGCAGCGCTCACCGCACAACTGCGCACCGCCGGGCACACGGTGATCCAGCTCGTGCGCGGCACGGCCAGCAAAGGTCAGCGCACCTGGCGCCCGGAGCAGCCCGATCCCGACCTCCTGCGCGGCGTCGACGTCCTCGTCCACCTGGCGGGCGAGCCCATCTTCGGCCGCTTCAATGACGAGCACAAGGCCGCCATCCGCGACTCCCGCGTTGGCCCCACCGAGCGCCTAGCGCGACTTGCGGGGGCTACGGATTCCGTCCACACCATGGTCTGCGCCTCTGCCGTGGGCTACTACGGCTCCGACCGCGGCGATGAGATTCTCACCGAAGACTCCGCACCTGGCGAGGGCTTCCTCGCAGACGTCGTAGTCGACTGGGAGCGCGCCTGCGAGCCCGCCCGCGCCGCGGGCACCCGCGTGGTCAATATTCGTACCGGCATCGCCATGTCGGGCGGTTCCGGCCTCCTGCCACTGCTGCGCGCCCTCTTCTCTACCGGACTGGGCGGCCCCTTCGGCGACGGTGAGTTCTGGTTCAGCTGGGTCGCCCTCGATGACCTGACGGATGCCTACTTCCGCGCCATCGTGGACGATTCGCTGGAAGGCCCGGTCAATGCGGCCTCGCCTAACCCGGTGCTCAATAAGGACTTCGTCAAAGCCCTTGGTGCCGAACTACACCGTCCGGCATTGCTCCCCGTTCCGCCCTTCGGTCCCGCAATCTTGCTGGGCAAGGAAGGCGCCCAAGAGTTGGCCTTGGCGCAACAACGCGTAAGCCCCACGGTTCTACACAAAATCGGGCATACGTTCCGCTACCCCACGATCGATACTGCTCTCGCCCACGAACTTGGCGGCGAGCACCTATGGAGTCCCAGTAACTAGATAAGAACTTA
This sequence comes from Corynebacterium sp. ACRPJ, assembly GCF_022347345.1. Classification (NCBI taxonomy): domain Bacteria; kingdom Bacillati; phylum Actinomycetota; class Actinomycetes; order Mycobacteriales; family Corynebacteriaceae; genus Corynebacterium; species Corynebacterium sp. ACRPJ. The sequence continues at coordinate 82,200 of NZ_JAKRNC010000003.1, read as the reverse complement.
GGTAAACTAGTAAAGGTTGACCTTTATCCCCGATTAGTACATGGATTGAGACTACTTAAGTGTCTGAAGAACCAACCCTGTATCCCGATACGCCGGTAGAGCCCGTAACTCTCGAGCGCATCGGCGAAATCTTTGCATCTGAGAACCTAGAATACCGCCTCGAAGAGCAGCCAGTGAGCGAGGAGGAAACCGTACAGATCCTGCGCACAGGTTTCTCCAACGTCGCCATCGCCATGCAGGTGCGCGATGATGTGCTCGTGGCGGATTCCGTCTGGCGCGGCAACGTGCCTTCTTCTGAGGGCCCAACCCTGTTGACGGTGCTCAACCAGTGGAACCAGCAGCACTTCGCGCCGACCCTGCGCTTCTTTGAGTCAGCCGAGAATAACCTCGCCGTCTCTGGCGTGCGCGAGATCAACATTGCCCACGGTTTGTCCCGCAATCAGATCGGCGCCTTCGTGATGTCCACGCTGGATTCTATGCTGCAGTCCTTCGCCTTCGTGGAAGAACACTACCCACAGCTCGTGACTTGGGAGGAGCACAAGCATGACTAATGCCTCTACCGAAAACAATCTGCCGGAGATCACCCTGGACCGTGTTGTCGAGGCCATGCGTACCTTCGACATCGAATTGACCAAGATGGACAGCGATATTGAGGCAGCTACCGCCAACCTCAACGGCCTTCCCACCATGTTCGCGGTTCTCGATTCCGTGGTTATTGTCCGCTGCGATGTGCCTACCGACGCCGCCTATTCCAAGGCCGACGCCGGCCTCTTCCTCGCGGCTAACCAGATCAACTCCGTAGCCTTCGGCGCGCGCGCTGTTATCTCGGAGCACGATGACATGCTCGTGGTGCGCACCGAGCGCGATATCCCTGCCGCCGCCGGCATGACCGACGAGCAGCTGCAGGCTGCCCTGAAGACCGCCGTAGATGGCGTCATCCGCGGCCAGGATGCCATGGTTTCTGCCGCCGAAGAGATGGCCAAGCTTGGCTCCGAGACCGCAGCCAATGCCGGATCTGGCGACGCCGCCGCAAGCGACACCCCGCAGAGCTAAGCCGCACTAACATCCGCCGCTCTCCCCCTCTCCTTCCGCCTTAACAACGGCGCAAGGGTGACGGGGAGAGTTCTTTTTACTCTCGGCCGTTCTGGGCACATGGAGACGCGAGGATGGGCGTCGAAAGACACTGTCTTGGGCATGAAAATACCGCCCGCCACAGCTCTTCGCCATCGAGCTGGGCGGGCGGTTTAAGTATGCGGGCCGGTTTAAACCTGACTATTCCGCAGTGGGGTCCTGCTGCGCAGAACCGTCTGCTACAGCCGAGTCGTCGTCCGCGGCAGCGGAGTCCGAAGCGGTGGATGCGGAGGTATCCACGGCCGCATCATCCGCACGCTCGGACTCTACCGAGTCCTCGTCAGTCGAATCTTCGCCGTCCGCATTCGCATCGCTGCCCTGGTGTTCTGCGGACATCGGGTTTTCCGCAGAACGGGACTGCGCCACGTCATCCAACACAGCGTGGATATATGGCGCCGCTTGATCGTTGGAATACTGGGAAGCAATCTCCACGCCTTCCACGACCGCAGTAGCGGTAGGAATATCCGGGTTGAAAAGCAGCTCCCACACCGATAGGCGCAGGATAGCGCGGTCAACGGCCGGGATGCGGTGCAGTTCCCAGTCCTCGGCAAGGAACCGAGAAATGGTGTCATCGATGGCATCCAGCTCTTCAGCGACGCCTTTGACAATCACCTGGGTGTATTCGGCCACAGGTGCTACCGCGTTGCGATCCTCACGTGCCAAGGCGATGCGATCCTCCACGATGGCAACGGGGTCAACGTCCCTGTTTTCTGCTTCGTAGAGGATATCGGCGGCACGACGACGTGCACGGTACCGCGCGGTGTGCCGCTTGTAGTTGATATCGCGCTTAGGGGTGTTATCAGACACAGTCAGATGCCCTAGTTGTTAACGCGGGAGAGGTACTCGCCGGTACGGGTATCGATCTTGAGAACGTTGCCGATCTCGATGAACAGCGGAACCTGGATTTCAGCACCGGTTTCCAGGGTGGCGGGCTTGGTGCCGCCGGAAGAACGGTCACCCTGCAGGCCCGGCTCGGTGTGCTCGACCTTAAGGTCTACGGAAATAGGCAGTTCTGCAAAGAGTGCCTCATCCTCGTAGAAGGAAACCTGGACGCGCATGTTTTCCAGCAGGAAGCGAGCGGCATCGCCGAACTTCTCCGGCGGGAGCTCGTACTGCTCGAAGGTCTTTTCATCCATAACAACGTAGCTGGTGCCATCGTTGTACAGGTAGGTCATATCGCGGCGGTCCACGGTAGCGGTCTCTACCTTAACGCCAGCATTCCAGGTCTTGTCCACGGTCTTACCGGAGACAACATCCTTGAGCTTGGTACGCACGAAGGCTGGGCCCTTGCCCGGCTTCACGTGCTGGAACTCAACGATCTGCATCAGTTTGTTGTCGATCTTCAGAACGAGCCCGTTCTTGAAATCAGTAGTATCAGCCATTGCGGTTAAACTCCCGAAAATTGTGGACTAAAGGTTGAAAACAATGTTTAAGCCTACCGGACAACTGCCCCTTGGGGTATTACCGGTCCCCCATTTCTTCCCCACAGTTGACAGCGGGGTGCCTTTCGGGGCCCATCGCCTGCCCTAAACCGTCAGACACGCAAGCAATCAAAGGTTTTTAACCAGCAATAACTCGCTGTACGATAAGGCTTTGCTTAATTGATTTTTCACATACCTACCAAGGATTTTTGCGATGCCTCTCAAGCAGCTCTACGCCGCGGCTACCGCTACTGGCGCAGCCCTAGCAGCACTCTCCGCCCCGCAGGCCATGGCAGCAGACGCCCAGACCGTGATGTTCGGCGATTCTGTCTTTGCCAACCCAACCTATGGCCAAGTTGGCACGACCTCGAGCCTGTCCCCTTCGGCGGGCACTACGCTATCGTCTGCCACCCACGGCATCGAAGACGCCCCGGGCGTGCCGTCCCCACAGGGTTGCCCGCAGGGTCAGAGTAATGTTAGCCGCGAATTGGGGCGGGTTTCTGGTCAGCACATAGCCAACTACGCCTGCTCTGCGGCAAAGGCCGCCGGCCAATCGCACCGTAAGGACTTCGATGAGCAGATCAACGGAGCCATTGCTAATAATGATCTCAATGGCGAAACGAAGAACGTTTTGATTCAGTTTGGCGCCAATGATCTCCAGGAAATCCTGCGCCCATCTCTTTCTTCTTCCAATCCCTACTACGACGGCATGAAGCAATCGATCCAGCGGATTCGCCACGCCGCCCCGAATGCCCGCATCACCGTTGTAGGCTATCCCGCCATCTCCGCCCGCAATGGCGCGGTATGCCCGCTGCGCACCTCCGCACCGGGATCCTCTGAAGCCGGGTTCAACATGGACTATGCGGGCCTGGTTCGCACCGGCGAGGACCAGGTCAATAGCGCCATGTACAAGGCAGCCCGCGCAAACGGCGTGCAGTACTATGACCTACGCGCCGACTCCATTGATCACGGCATGTGCGCGCCGGACAGCACCCGCTGGATTTCCGGCAAGTGGGAGTACTCCGTACCGCACAACCTCTTCAATCACCTCACGCACCTGGGCAACCGTAATGTCGCCCAGCTGCTCAACTCCAAGGTGCTGGCCCACTAGGCGGGCAGTTCAGTAAATTCCTTCGTCGCGGCGGTAATGATCTTCGGCGCACCATCGGTGATGATGAGGGTATCTTCGATGCGCACGCCGCCCTTGCCCGGAACATAGATGCCCGGCTCAATGGTCAGGGTCATGCCGGCGGCGAGCTCACCCTTACCGGTCCGTGCCGCGAGCGGGGCTTCGTGGACGTCTAGGCCCACGCCGTGGCCCGTCGAATGCACAAAGTAGTCGCCATAGCCGGCGGCGGAGATGACATCGCGGCAGGCGGCGTCGACGTCGGCAAGCTTAGCGCCCGGCACCGACGCTGCCACGCCTGCCTTTTGGGCGCGGAGCACCACATCATAGATTTCCTTGGCAAAGTCATTCGCCGTGCCCACGACGTAGGTGCGGGTGCAGTCGGAATTAAACCCGCGCAGGTACGCACCGAAATCGATGGTCACAAGGTCGCCATCCTCGATGACCCGGTCATCAGCGCCATGGTGCGGCATCGCCGAGTTCGGGCCGGAAGCCACGATGGTATCGAAGCTCACTCGCTCCGAGCCAAGCATGCGCATCCGATATTCCAAATCGGCAGCCACCTGGCGCTCGGTGCGGCCGGCACGCAACTCACCAGCGGCGAGCAACTCCTCCAGTGCCTGATTAGCCAGCGCGGCAATCTCTTCCAGCTTTTCTAACTCGAGCGAATCTTTGACCAAGCGAATTTTCTCAATGACCCCGGCGATAGGAACCAAGGTAACCGACTCCGGGGCGGACTCTTCGAGGTCCTTCAGTTCAGAGACCGAGAGGTAGTCGGCTTCAAAACCGACTCGAACCGGCCCCTCGACATCGGCAAATTGCTGCAGCAGCACCTTTCCTACCGCGCGGCCTTGGATAGCCTCCAGATCGGGAACTTCGCGGGCGATTTGCGTGGTGTACCGGCCGTCGGTAGCAACCTGCGCGGTAAGGTCCTTACGCAAGAGTAGCCCGCCATTCGAGCCGGAGAATCCCGAAAGGTAGCGCACGTGCGTGAGGTGGGTGACCAGAACGGCATCGATGCGCTGGCCGGCCAGTTCCGCGGCAAGCTTGCGGCGCCGGTCACTAAAACGGGTATCTGCCAAAGCCATGATTTCATCCTTTTAGGGTCGACTGCGGTGTAGAAAGTATCCACCCAGTATATCGACCCTGCCACCGCAGTTGGGCGGATTTCTTTCTAGCCGGCTGCCGCCCAGCCCGTTCGTGGGGGTCTATTGGCAGAGGTAGTCCACTGCCGCCACGTAGCCGAAGACACCCAACCCGGCGATGACGCCGCGGGCGATAGGGCTGAGATAGGAATGATGGCGGAAGGGCTCGCGCGCATGCACATTAGAAATATGCACCTCTACGAATCCGGCGCCATCGGCTACCTCTGCCAGGGCATCCCGCAGGGCCACTGAGGTATGGGTAAATCCTCCCGGGTTAATGATTACCGGGTGGCCCGCATCCGCGGCGGCATGCACTTTCTCTATCAGCTCACCCTCATGGTTCGACTGGAAGCACTCTACTTCTGCACCGTGCGCGGCAGCGCGCGAGGAGATCATCTGTTCTACATCCGCCAGGGTGGTGGAGCCGTAGACATCCGGTTGCCGCTTTCCCAAGCGGTTCAAGTTCGGGCCATTGAGGACAATAATCTTCATTTCTACTCCGAAATCGCGGCGTAGGCCGCTTCTAGCTCTTCCGTACTGGGGCCTTCGAGACGGGTGGTCTCGCCCACCCCAGTCAAGGCTACAAACCGAATCTTTCCGTCGCGGTTCTTCTTATCGTGGGTCATTGCCTCATACAGGTCCCTGAACTGGCCCGGCCTATACGTGGTCGGCAGCCCAATGCTGTCAAGAATCCGGCGGTGCTTTTCCACCAGCTCTGCGTCAATGAGGCCGCGCTCATGCGCCAGGTGGGCGATGAACATCATGCCCACGGCCACCGCGTTGCCATGGCGCCACTGATACTGTTCATGGCGCTCCACCGCATGGCCAAAGGTGTGGCCGTAGTTGAGCGTTTCCCGCAGGCCCGATTCTTTGAGGTCCTCGCCCACCACCGCGGCCTTGACCGCGATGGAGCGCGCAATAAGTTCTGGAAGGAAGCCCTGCGGGTCCACGCATGCGCCGGGGTCACTGTCATAGCGTTCAAGGATCACCGGGTCATGGATGAATCCGGTTTTGATGATTTCTGCCGAGCCAGCAATGATCTCTGCCGCGGGCAGGGTATCCAGGCGCTCGAGATCCACAAACACAGAATCTGGCTCATGAAAGGCGCCAACGAGGTTCTTGCCGGCTGCGGTATTGATACCGGTTTTGCCGCCGACGGCCGCATCAACCATGGCCAATAGCGTGGTAGGCGCCTGAATGACCTTGATGCCGCGCATCCACCCAGCCGCAGCGAACCCAGCCAAATCGGTGGTGGCGCCGCCGCCGAGGCCGATAATGACGTCACGGCGGTTAAAGCCCTTTTCCCCCAGCTGATCCCATACGCCACCGATGACGCTGAGTTGCTTGGCGGCCTCGGCATCGGGGACGTCGATAAGCGTAGGCTCCACCCCCTCAGCGGCAATGAGTTCCGCTAGGCGCTCGGCCGCGGCACGCAGCGGCGGCTGGTAGATAATGCCAGCCTGGCCTGCACCAATCTGCGCACAGCGCCGCGCGATGTCCCGGTTGAGATCAGCGCCAATGCGAACTTCATAGGGCTGTGGTCCATTAACGGCAATACTGGGCATGGTGGTCCTTTCCGTTCGACGCCGAGCCAGTGGGGCGAGAGACTAGTGCTAGCGCGGCGGGGAATCTACAGGGTATCGAGAAAGCCGAGGATATCGCCCACCACCTGCTGTGGGGTCCGGGCATCGGTGCGCACCCGATAATCGGCTACCTCCTGGTAATACGGGCGACGCGCCTCCACGAGGTTGCGGTAGTGCTCGAGGGGATCTGCGGCCGCGAGAACCGGCCGATTGCTATCCCCAGACGTCCGCCGTGCACCTTCTTCAGGGGAAGTATCCAAAAAGATGACGGTATGGCGCTCCAGCAGCCCGCGGGTGGAGTCCGTCAGCACTGCCCCGCCGCCGAGGCTAACGACTCCACCAGTGCGCAGTGCCGCAGCAACGTGCTCGGCTTCAAGCACGCGAAAGTCTGGTTCACCCAGCTCGCTAAAGATTTCCCCGCACGGCTTATTCTTAGCCTGCTCAATAAGGTGATCCGAATCCACCAGTTCGCAGCTCAAGGCGTGGGAAAGGCGGCGGCCAATGGTGGATTTACCCGCACCTGGCGGGCCAACCAAAACAACACGTGGACGGGGCAGGCCCGTAACGGCGGTTGGGGTGGTCATAACTTACTCCTGGTCAAAAGCAAGGCGGTCCGAAACGTATTTATCATACGCGGCGATGGCCGCGGAGGTTTCTTCGAGGCTATCGCCACCGAATTTTTCTAGCACGGCGCGCGCAAGAACGAGGGCAACCATTGCTTCTGCAACGACGCCCGCCGCCGGAACCGCGCACACATCGGAGCGCTGGTGAATGGCAGTAGCTTCAGCGCCGGATTCCATATCAATAGTGCGCAAGGCACGCGGAACGGTAGAAATCGGCTTCATCGCCGCCCGCACGCGCAGCTGCTGACCGTTCGTCATGCCGCCTTCGAGTCCGCCTGCACGGTTGCTAAGGCGGGATACGCCTTCTTCGGTTCGCACCATCTCATCGTGGGCAGCGGAACCGCGACGACGGGCCTCGGCAAAACCATCGCCAATTTCCACGCCCTTGATAGCCTGGATACCCATCAACGCGCTGGCCAATTGGGCATCCAAGCGGTCATCGCCGGAAATATGCGAGCCCAGGCCGATAGGCAGGCCATCGACCACAACCTCAACGATGCCGCCCAAGGTATCGCCCTGCTTCTTTGCGGCCTCAATTTCCGCGATCATGGAGGCTTCAGCCGCCTTATCGCAGGCGCGGACCGGCGAGGCATCGATAGCCTCAATGTCCGCGAACGCTGGCGCAGGCCCCTCATAAGGCTCGGAAGCGCCAATGGAAATCACGTGGGAAAGAACCTCGACGTCCAAGGTCTCGCGCAGGAAGTTACGCGCAACGGTAGCTGCGGCCACTCGCGCCGCCGTCTCACGCGCAGAGGACCGCTCGAGGATGGGGCGTGCTTCACTGTGGCGGTACTTCACCATTCCGGCAAAGTCCGCGTGCCCAGGGCGCGGCCTCGTCAAGGCGGCACCGCGGCCGGAGTTCATCGCCTTGATGGTTTCTTCATCGTCCATATCCAGCGGATCGGCCGACATGATGGTGGTCCACTTGGGCCACTCCGTATTGCCAATCATGATGGCAATGGGACTACCCAAGGTAAGCCCGTGGCGGACTCCACCCAGCACGGTGACCTCATCAGCCTCAAACTTCATACGGGCACCGCGGCCATAGCCTAGGCGGCGCCGGGAAAGCTGATGAGAGATATCGGCGCGGGTAATGGGGACCCCAGCGGGCATGTGCTCCAGCATTGAAATTAGAGCTTGGCCGTGCGATTCACCTGCAGTAGTCCAACGAAGCATGCGGGTATTATCGCACGGCCTGGCCAATCCAGTACCAACTTGGCCCCGCAAAATATTCTTCCACCCCCTCAAAGAGGGTGTGCACATGCGATTACGACCGTTGCCGCTAGCAACATTGCAGGGCCGTGCGGGCTCTTCTTCTGTCCGACACACGCAGACCAGACCAAAGTCAGAAGGGACGCACAGCCGCTTGCCGCTACCACACCCATAAACCCGGCCACTTGCCCCACCAGCATTCCCAGGGGCCAAGCGAGTTTTATGTCGCCTCCACCGACTCCTGCACGGGCTAGCCCTAGCACCAGGTACAACCCCGGCCACCACAGCCCACTCCAATTGACAACGGCGAGCGAGAGCACCGCAGCTGGAAGCGTCAGCCAGTCTGGCAATCGGCGCTGCCGAATATCCCACCAAGACAAGGCTGCTGCCCATAAACAATAGATAATTCCCCCGACTATTAGCACGGGGTTCACTCTAAGGCACGCTGTGAGGAAGCGCTGGGCGTCAATGTCTACATGGCGAAGTCTGCAGTTCCTACGGCACGAGGGTTGCCGGCCCCGCTTGCCGACGTCCCCTTCTACTTAGTCGTCTGCGACCGCCGCTGCAGCTCCTGGTGCAATGCCTTGAGCATCTCTTCCCGCGGGGCGGCCACCCCGGTAAATTGCTCGAACTGGCTAAATGCTTGATACGCGAGCATGACATGCCCGCCGACGGTCTTGTACCCATTGGCCGCCGCGCACGTGGTCAGCGGTGTAGGCCAGGGATCATAAATGACGTCCAGCACCGGTGCGTGGGCGAGGTCAAAGACATAGTCTTTCACCGCCGCGGCTGGAACCGTGGACACAATGACATCGACGGCGCGAGCCAGCGCGGATAAGTCCCCGTCGAAACTGACAAAGGAAAGTTCCAGCCCTAGGTTCTGCGCGAGCGGCAACAGTTCGGCGCTACGGTCGGAACGGTTGAGGACCGTAACCTTTTTCACCCCGCGCTCGGAAAGCGCCCACAACGCGGGACGAGCGGTGCCCCCAGCACCAATAAGCAGCGCATGAGCTACTGGGCTATCCCCCAGGAGTTCGGCGAGCGCGCCGCGTACGCCCTCGGTATCGGTATTGTCCGCATACCAACCATCAGCCCTGCGCACCAAGGTATTTGCTGAGCCAATCAGTTGGGCCCGGTCACTTACGGTGTCCGCAAAGCGGAGGGCGGCAAACTTGCCGGGCATGGTCACGGAGAAACCAACAAACTCTGAGTCGCTTGCCGCCACCAATTCCGGCAGCCCCTCCGCCGATGTTTCACAGCGGGTATAGTCCCAACCGGCCAGTCCGGCGGCCTCGTAGCCAGCATTGTGAAGCACCGGAGACAAGGAGTGCTTGATGGGGCTACCAAGGACCGCCGCACGTGGCATGGTGTTCTACCTCTTTGTGGTTGTCGCGACTCTACTGGGCGGGCTGCTCGGCAGCGGCGTCGCCGTTGCCGGAACCAGCGCCCTCACCTTCGCGCTTGGAGTCAAGCACGCCGGAGCGGATGGCGTCATCGACACGGCCCAAGTGCTCATCGTAGCTATCGGAGAAGACGGTAGTGCCCTCCTGGTCCACGGTGACGAAGAACTTCCAGTTGCCCTCGGCCGGCTCTTCCATGGCCTTGATTGCATCGTCCGAAGGAGAAGCAATCGGGGTATCCGGTAGGCCCTCCTTCGCATAGGTATTCCACGGGGTCTTCTCCTCACGGGCCTCATCGGTGGTGGCCAGCTCTACGTCTTCCAAGCCGTAGTTCACGGTGGAGTCAAACTCCAGGCGCATTGGCTCGTCCAAGCGGTTGAGGATAACGCGGGCAACCTTGTCGAACTCGCCTGCCGGCGCCTCGCGCTCCACCAAGGAAGCGGAGGTGAGTAGCTCATAAGGGCTCAAGCCGATAGCCTGGGCGCGTTCCTCAATATTGGTCTCGTTGTAGCGCTCGGTGGAGCGGGTGATGAGGTCCTTGAGGATATCCTTGGCCTCCATATTGGGGTCCAAGACGTACTGGCCTGGGGCGATAAGGCCCTCAATGCGCTTGGGGTCATTACCGCGCTTGTTGATAGCGTCCAAGGCCCACTCCGGTGCGCCCAACTCGGCTGGGTCGGTTTCCGCCGCAACCTTTTCCAGGTCCTCCTTCTTCAGGCAGTTGCCATCGTTGCAGCTGACCTCGGAAATCAGGGAGTAAATGCCGTAGCGGACGTCTCCGCCCACAACCTTGACGTCCTCCAAGGTGGCGCCACCTTGTACCTCGAGCATGTCCACGCGGTTATTCTCATCCAGCAGTGCCTCGACTGCTGCATCCGCGCTCATTTCTTCCTGCAGTCGATAGAAGCCCGGCTGAATTTGGCTTGCGCTGTGGTTCATCGACGCAGCAGAATCGAAAGCGTCTTGCGTCTTCACCACATTCTTCTCTACCAATGCAGGTCCGAGCTCGGACATGGACGAGCCTTCCGGCACCTCCACCAGTTGGGTGGTACCGTTGCCGGTTCCTTCATAATCGGCGGAGGTATTGCCGAGGCGGAATCCGATGTAGATAAGGGCGCCAAGGATAACGATGATCGACGCAATGACAACGGCAATGCCGCGCTGGCGGCGCTTGACGTATTTCGGCTCCATCGATCGGCCGAGGCGTTCTTGGTTACGGCTCACGTGTTTTAGTCTCCTGAGTCTGAAGGCTGGTCTATTGCATCATGGGAACGTAGCGCGCTCACACGCCCATCCAACCAAGTCTGCAATATCTCCACCGCTGCTGCTTGGTCGATGACTTTACGGCCCTTCTTCTCGGACACGCCGGACGCGCGCAGCGCGCTGGTTGCTGCCACGGTAGTCAGACGCTCATCAGCCAAACGTACTGGTGGTGGAACCTTATCTATACTTGCATCTCGATTCAACCGACGGCGGATCCGAAACGCAATTTCCTTAGCATGTTTTACGCTTTTTGAGCCATTTCCCTGCAGGTCCCGTGGCAGACCTACGATGACCTCAACTGCGTCGTAGGAATCAATGAGTTCCAGGATGCGGTCAATATCGCCCTTATCGCGGTCCTTGAACCCAGTTTCCCGGTGCACGGTCTCCACTGGGGTGGCAAGCGTGGCTTCCCTATTGGACACTGCCACGCCAATGCGCACGGTGCCGACATCGAGTGCGAGCCGGCGGCCCTGCCCCGGGTCATCAACTCCGGGGGTATCTGGTTCCACTTTTGCCACGGTCGAACTCCTACAGGGACTCGAGCATGTCCTTGACGGCTGCAAAGCCGCGCTCAGCACCGGCCGCAGTAGAACCAGAGCCCTGAGCCATATCCGGCTTACCGCCGCCACGACCGTCGACGTACTGGCCAAACTGCTTGACGATGTCCCCGGACTTCACGCCGCGCCCAACGGCCTTGTCCGTGGCCGCCGCGATGAACGGGAACTTGCCCTTATCCTCGGCACCCAGGACGATAACAGCTTCTTCCTCGCGCAGGCGATTGCGCAGATCCGTAGCAACGGTGCGCAGGTCCCCACCTGTGGTGCCTTCCGGCAAGGTCAGCGCAATGACCTTGAATCCATTGATGTCCTTGGCCGCGCTGACGAACTCGGAGGCACGTGCAGCCAGCTGTTGCTTGCGCAGGGTTTCAATTTCCTTCTCCGCTGCCTTGAGCTTTTCAGACAGCTGCGCGATGCGCTCCGGCAAATCCTCGGTCTGCACCTTGAGCTCGCGGGAAACGCCTTCTACCAAGGCGGTCTCCTTGGAGTAGTAACGGAAAGCATCCAAACCGGAGTAGGCCTCGATGCGGCGAGCACCAGAGCCAACGGAGGACTCACCCAGCACAGAGACCGGTCCGATTTCAGCGGAGGACCCAACGTGGGTACCGCCGCAGAGCTCGATGGAGAACGGTCCGCCGATTTCTACTACGCGGACCTCCTTGCCGTAGTTCTCACCGAATAGTGCCATAGCGCCCATGGCCTTGGCCTCCTCCAGGGAGGTCTCGATGGTGTTGACGGCAAAGTTGGAGTCGATCGCCTGGTTGGTAATCAAAGCGATCTCCTCCAGCTGCGCCTGGCTGAGCTGCTCGGTGTAGTTGAAGTCAAAGCGCAGGTAGCCCGGGCGGTTCATGGAGCCGGCCTGGACGGCGGTGGGGCCAAGCACCTGGCGCAGTGCGGCGTGAATGAGGTGGGTGGCGGAGTGCGCCTGGGTGGCACCATGGCGCCACTGCTCGTCGACGGCCGCCTCAACGGACATGCCCAAGTCAAGACCGCCGGCGGTAACCGTAGCCTTGTGTACCCACAGCTTCTTGCCAATCTTCTGGACGTCATTAACCTCAAGGAGGGATTCGCCGGCCATAATGCGGCCGCGGTCTGCCATCTGGCCGCCAGCTTCGGCGTATAGCGGGGTGTGGTCCAAGATGACCTCAACCTGCTCGCCCTCGTGCACCTGGTCGACCTTCTCGCCGCCGCGGACGAGGCCGATCACTCGGGCGTCGGAAGTAAGCTCCTCAAAGCCAGTGAAGACGGTGGGGTTATTGTCCACCCAGTCGCGGTAGAGGGAAAGGTCAGTGTGGCCGTGCTTCTTGGCCTGATTATCGGCCTTGGCGCGGCGGCGCTGCTCGCCCATGGCATCGTTAAAGCCGTCCATGTCAACCTCAAGGCCGGCCTCCTGGGCCATCTCCAAGGTCAAGTCGATGGGGAAACCGTAGGTATCGTGCAGCTCAAAAGCCTTCTCGCCCGGCAGGACCTTTGCGGTTTTCGCGCGGGAAGTGGACTTGAGCTCCTGGACGGCATCATCGAAGAGCCGGGTGCCGGACTCGAGGGTCTTCAGGAAGGCCTTTTCCTCACTAACCGCAACGCGCAGGATGCGCTCGCGGTTGTCCGCAATCTCCGGGTAGGACGGGGTCATGGTATCCATGACCGTATTCATGAAGCGCTCCATGGTGGCGCCCTTAGCACCCAGCAGCTTGGCGGAACGGATAATGCGACGCAGCAGGCGGCGCAGGATGTATCCGCGGCCCTCGTTGCCCGGGGTCACGCCATCCAAGATGAGCATCATGCCGGTACGGGAGTGGTCAGCTACCACGCGGAAGCGGATATTGTCCTCGTGGGAGGCCTTGTCACCATAGGTGGCGCCGGTAAGCTCCTCGGCTACGTCAATAACTGGGCGCAGCAGGTCCGTTTCATAGACGTTGTCTACGTCCTGCAAAATGCAGGCCACGCGCTCGATGCCCAGGCCGGTATCGATATTCTTCTTGGGCAGCTCGCCGACGATCTCAAAGTTGCCCTTGCCAATGCCCTCGCCGCGCTCATTTTGCATGAAGACCAGGTTCCAAATCTCCATGTAGCGGTTGTCATCGGCAATCGGGCCGCCGTCCTTGCCGTACTCAGGACCGCGGTCATAATAAATCTCAGAGCACGGGCCACAGGGTCCAGGGATACCCATGGACCAGTAGTTGTCCTCCATGCCGAGTCGCTGAATGCGCTCTTCTGGAACACCGATCTTGTCGCGCCAAATTTCGGCGGCCTCATCATCATCCAGGTAAACGGTGACCCACAAGCGCTCTGGGTCTAGGCCAAAGCCGCCCTCCTCAACGGAGCCGGTAAGCAAGGTCCACGCATTGGTGATGGCGCCTTCCTTGAAGTACTGGCCAAAGGAGAAGTTGCCGGCCATCTGGAAGAAGGTGTTGTGGCGGGTGGTAATGCCCACCTCATCAATGTCCAAGGTACGTACGCACTTTTGGATGGAAGTGGCAAGGCCCTTGGCAAAGGGCGGGTTCTGCTGGCCTAGGAAGTAGGGCTTAAACGGAACCATGCCGGCATTAACGAAAAGCAGGTTAGGGTCATCCAGGATCAGCGAGGCGCTTGGTACTGCCTCGTGACCAGAATTGACGAAGTGCTGGGTAAACCGTTCCCGGATCTCATGAGTCTTCACGAGCAACAATCCTAACTGTCTGAGCTTTCATCTTCTATCAAGAAGTTTCTAACCCGCCCAACTCTACCCTTCGCTGCACAGCGATTTCCCATCGGTGGGGATCAGCGCGGCCGGCGAGCGTTTTTGCCTGGGCCGTGATTGCCCCGAATAATGCTGCGCAAGCGGCCTATATAGTCATAAACACGCTTCTCAGCCCCATGATCGGTCGGCTCATAGTACACAGAGCCCTCCAGCTCATCGGGCAGGTACTGCTGCTCTACAACGCCGCGGGGATCATCGTGGGGGTAGACATAGCCCACGGCATTTCCCATCCGCTTGGCGCCCTCATAGTGCCCATCGCGCAGGTGCGGTGGCACGTGGCCCACCTTGCCGGCGGCTACATCGGCTTGCGCCTGCGTGATGGCAGAAATAACCGAGGGCGACTTAGGCGCGGTGGCCAGGTGGATGGTGGCCTGCGCGAGCGGGATTCGCGCTTCTGGCATGCCAATGAGCTGAGCGGCCTCGGCCGCCGCCACGGCCACCTGGAGCGCGGTCGGATCGGCCATGCCGATGTCCTCGGATGCGTGCACAATGAGCCGCCGGGCGATAAAGCGCGGGTCCTCCCCGGCCTCCACCATGCGGGCGAGATAATGCAGCGCAGCGTCGACATCGGAGCCGCGAATGGACTTAATGAACGCGGAAACCACGTCATAGTGTTGGTCGCCGTCGCGGTCGTAGCGCACCACTGCCTTATTGACGTTATCCGTGACCGTTTGTGGGGTAATTTCCCCGCCATCGTCAACCGCCTCGGCCGCGGCCTCGAGATAGGTCAGCGTGCGCCGCGCATCGCCACCGGCGAGGAGCACCAACTGATCCAAGGCTTCATCGGTAATCCGAATCTTGCGCTCGCCCAGGCCACGGTCGCTTTCGAGCGCGCGCTTGGCGACGCCCCTTAAGTCATCATCGCTTAGCGAATGCAACTGCAACAGCAGCGAGCGAGACAAAAGCGGCGCGACGACGGAGAAGGAAGGGTTTTCCGTGGTTGCCGCAACGAGCAGTACCGTGCGGTTTTCCACGGCTGCGAGGAGCGCGTCCTGCTGGGTTTTGGAAAATCGGTGCACCTCATCAATAAAGAGCACGGTCCGCCGGCCGTGAATGAGCTCTTGCCGGGCATGGGTGATGACCTCGCGAACCTGCTTCACACCCGAATCGAGGGCCGAGAGGCCCACGAAGTTCTGCCCCATTTGGCTGGCGATGAGCGAGGCAATGGTGGTCTTACCGGTGCCCGGCGGCCCGTACAAGATGACGGAGGCCTCCCCTGAGCCTTCCACGAGGCGTCGCAATGGCTTGCCGGGGGCCAGAAGGTGGTCTTGTCCGACCACTTCATCGAGGTTTTGGGGACGCATGCGCGCCGCCAGTGGGGACCCAGCGTGGGTGGCGAAGAGGTTCTTGCCGGGCAGCGGCGAGGCGCTGCGGTCCGGAGTGGGCCCGCCAAATAATGAGTCTTGAGACACTGGAAAGCTACCTCCTATAAGGGTGCGGGCACATCGTGATTGTCTATTCGTCATCCAAGCGGCGCGCAATGGCGCTGCCAAATTCCGCGATGGGCGCGCAGGCGGGGCCATCGCAACGCGCGGCATATCGGGATAGCGCCTCAAAGGTTTCATAGAGGTCGCGGCGCACGAGCAATTCATCTTCCGTGAACGGACCGTGGTTAGCAGGGCGCAAGATGGAGCGCTGCGGATCGTGGACCACTTCGGCTTCACCCCTGGCTAGGGCAACCAGCCCTTCGATACCGCCGGCGTGCATCGTGGTCACGCTCGATAGCGCCCAACCAATGAGCGAGGCCACGATAAGGCCGTGGATTTCTTCCGCATTGGAAAATAGCGGCCACACCTCAGATACGGCACGAGACCAAGCAGAGATGAAAATATCTGCCTCTTCGTCCGTAATCGGCTTGGAGAAGAGGAACTGCGGGAAGCCGGCGATAACGCAGGCTACGTCGAAGCCAACATTGCGGAATCCTGCCCATTCATAGTCCAAGAAGTGCAGGCGCTGGGACACAATGATGTTATCCGGTGAAAGGTCGAAGGGAGTAAAGGCCCGGTCCTTGCCGGATGCCAGGGAGCGTGCGGCTTGACCCGCTAGCTCTCGGAAGCTCGCCGGTGCTTCAAGCCCGGCTTTATCCAGCAAGTCGAGGCCGATGCCAATGGAGCGCTCCAGCGCCTCATCGCGCACGGACTGGTGCGGGGCCAAATCGGGATTCTTGCGCAGCATCCTATTGAGCAAGGTTTCATAATCTTGCTCATGGCCTGCGGTTCCAGCGTGCATGTGCCCCAACGCACTGCCCAGCGAGCGCAGCACCCGCACGCGGTCATCATCGGTGGACTGTACGAGGACGTCGGCAAGCGTTTCGCCCTCGCCCAAGTCCGTCAACACAATAATGCGCTGCTCCAGATCGTGGGCCAGAAGTACGGGTCCCGGGCGCACGTCCTCAGATAACGCGGTGGTGAACTGATAAGCCACCACCTCGCGCAGCATCGCGGCATCATCGACACCATAGCCGGTGACTGGGATGTACTTAATAACTACCGAGCGGTGCGGCAAAAAGGCTCCAGGGGCAATCCTGGCGCGTAGGACCATTGCATTGCCGGAACCGTCCAAGCGCTCCACGCTCGACATCTCCGGGCTACCACCAAAACGGCGCGACAGCATCTCCGAGGCGGCCTTGATGACATCCTCGGGTGATAGCACAGCTTCGTTATCAACCATAGTTCTATCCAGTATGCCCCCTCACACCAAAGCGGGGTCACAAGTTCGCCCGCAGCGAAATTGCAGCGGACTACGATGTGCCCCGCACGGTGCGCCTTAAAGGCTGAGGTTTAAGCCTTCTGCTTACTTCTCCTCAGCGGTTTCACCCGCAGTGGAACCAGACTTTTCCTGTTCCTTCTTCTTTTCCGGCTTGTAGTCTACGCCGGTCTCCTTACGCTGTGCAGCAGGGATAGCCGCAGGGGCGTCGGTAAGCGGATCCACGCCGCCACCGGACTTCGGGAACGCAATGACGTCGCGGATGGAGTCAAAGCCGCCCAACAGGGAGACGATGCGGTCCCAGCCGAAGGCGATACCGCCGTGTGGTGGGGCGCCGTACTGGAATGCATCGAGCAGGAAGCCGAACTTCTCCTGGGCTTCCTCGTCACCGATTCCCATGACGTCGAAGACGCGCTTCTGCACGTCCTGCTGGTGGATACGAATGGAGCCGCCGCCAATCTCGTTGCCGTTGCAGACAATGTCATAGGCGTACGCCAGCGCCTCGCCCGGGTTCTGGTCAAAGTTGTCCAGGTACTCCGGCTTCGGGGAGGTAAAGGCGTGGTGAACCGCGGTCCACTTGGAGTGACCCAGTGCGACGTCGCCAGAAGCGGTCGCGTCAGCGGAAGGCTCAAAGAGCGGAGCATCTACAACCCAGGTAAAGGCCCAGTCGCCTTCCTTGATAAGGTCCAGCTTCTTGGCAATCTCGCCACGTGCAGCGCCCAAGAGGGCACGGGAAGACTTAGTGTCACCAGCGGCAAAGAAGATGGCGTCGCCCGGCTTAGCGCCGACGTGCTCTGCAATGCCCTCGCGCTCGGCGTCGGTAATGTTCTTAGCTACCGGACCGCCCAGGGCGCCGTCCTCGCCCACGGTGATGTAGGCCAGGCCCTTGGCTCCACGCTGCTTTGCCCACTCCTGCCAAGCATCGAACTGGCGGCGCGGCTGGGAGGCGCCGCCTTCCATGACCACGGCGCCGACGTATTCGTTCTGGAAGACGCGGAAAGTGGTGTCCTTGAAGAACTCGGTGCACTCTACAATCTTGATGTCAAAGCGCAGGTCCGGCTTATCGGAACCGTAGTACTTCATCGCATCCGCATAGGTCATGCGCGGGATCGGAGTCTTGATCTCGTAGCCGATGAGCTTCCACAGCTCGGTGACGATCTCTTCCGCCAAGGCGATGACATCGTCCTGGTCTACAAAGGACATCTCCACGTCCAGCTGGGTAAACTCCGGCTGGCGGTCAGCGCGGAAGTCTTCATCGCGGTAGCAACGCGCGATCTGGTAGTAGCGCTCCATGCCGGAGACCATGAGCAGCTGCTTGAAAAGCTGCGGGGACTGCGGCAGTGCATACCAGGTGCCTGGTTTCAAGCGTGCTGGAACCAGGAAGTCGCGCGCACCCTCCGGGGTGGACCGGGTCAGGGTTGGAGTCTCGATCTCAGCAAAGTCATGCGAATCCAGCACCTTGCGGGCCGCGCGGTTGGCTGCAGAACGCAGGCGCAGTGCCTGTGCCTGGCGCTCGCGGCGCAGGTCCAGGTAGCGGTATTTCAGGCGAGTCTCCTCGCCTACCTCACCCGAGGTGGAAGGATCATCAATTTGGAACGGCAGCGCTGCGGACTTATTCAAAACCTCAAGATCCGCGACGTTAACCTCAATCTCACCGGACGGCAGGTTGGGGTTTTCCGAGCCTTCTGGGCGAGGCTCCACGGTACCGGTGACCTTAACGCAATATTCGGAACGCAGGTCGTGGGCGCGCTCCGCCACGTCAGATTCACGGAAGACAACCTGGGCGATGCCGGAGCGATCGCGCAGGTCAATGAAGATCACACCACCGTGATCGCGGCGGCGGGAAACCCAACCGGTTAGGGTGACGGTCTCTCCTGCGAGTTCTTTGCGGAGCTCACCTGCTAAGTGGGTACGCAGCACTGTTGTTCAATCCCTTCTGAAAATTGTGTCACTTGCGGGTCCCGCCACGCGTAAACAGCGCGCGCCAAACCAAGCACAAGACTAGGAACGCGCACAATTCTACATCCCTACCGGTACGCGGAGCGCAGTTAGGTGGACGCAAGCTAACCCCGAAGGCCGCAGAAGAGCCACCGTTTCCCTCCTTCGGCCTCTTTGCAACAATCTCCATCCAGTGTATGAGGGGACCATGTGGCACTATTTAGGCATGACTTTTAGATCAGGTGCCGATTTCGGCGGCAAAGAAGCGCGTTCGGGTGGTGGCGGCGGTGGTATCGCCATTGGCGGTGGCGTCGGCTCGATTGTTCTAGTAGGCCTCTTCCTCCTTCTGGGCGGCAATCCCTCAGACTTGGGTTCAATCCTGGGCAGCGAGCAGACCCAATCCGACGGCGCTGCACAAGGCGAAAGCCCCGAATGCGAAACTGCAGAAGATGGCAACACCAAGGATGAATGCCTCGTAGAGTTCACCGGGCGCAGCGTGGATAACGTCTGGTCCAAGGTCTTGCCGGAACAGGCCGATATCCAATACACCGAGCCGGAGCGCGTGGTCTTCCACGGCGGCGTTAATACCGGTTGCGGCGCGGCCTCATCTTCTACCGGCCCCTTCTACTGCCCACGCGATGAGTCCGCCTATTTCGACACCGCGTTCTTTGATTCCCTGCGCAACTTCGGCGCGGAAAATGCTCCTTTGGCCCGCATGTACATCGTGGCGCACGAGTTCGGCCACCACATTCAAAACCTTGAGGGCACCCTCGGCCTGTCGGACTATGACGACCCAGGCGCCGATTCCAACGCGGTGAAGATCGAGCTCCAGGCTGACTGCTACGCAGGCCTGTGGGCTTCCTACGCCGACAAGGGCGATAACCCCTTGCTCGAGCCGATTACTAAGGAACAGGTCTCAGACGCTGTCGCGGCTGCCCAGGCGGTGGGCGATGACAATATCCAGCGCCGATCCGGCGGCCAGGTCCAGCCTGATTCCTGGACGCACGGTTCCTCCGAGCAGCGTGAGAAGGCATTCCTCGCCGGATATAACTCTGGCAAGATGTCCCAGTGCGACACCCTGGAGCGCGGCGCCTACCGCGGCTAAAACCCTCAACGTGGCCGTCGCCGAGAGCGGCGGCCATTATGTTCACAAATAGCCACATTGCTTTCACGAACTCCACATCTTGAGTTCACTTTCCCGACACCTAGGGCCTTTAGTCTGAGCGTGCATTCTCTACATAAGAATTTCCTTTGAGAATCCCCTTAACCACGCTGACAAGCGCGGCCATACCCCTCGTGCACGCTTTCCTGAAAGGTTCTTCCTGTGTCTACCCCTACCACCCAGATGACGGACATTGAGGCCGTCAATGGCAAGGGCAACGACTGGATTTGGCACGCCATCTTTGGCGGCCTTACCGCCGTTACCCTCATCGGTTTTATGATCTGGGGCCACGACTACGTCGATGGCTCTAAGCCCATTCTCCTTGGCACTGCCATTCTCTTCGCCCTTTTCATGGCCTTCAATATTGGCGGCAATGACGTTGCCAACTCCTTCGGCACCTCCGTGGGTGCCGGAACGCTATCCATGAAGCAGGCCCTCGTTGTCGCCGCCATCTTCGAGGTCTCTGGCGCCATCCTCGCCGGCGGCGAGGTTACCGATACCGTGCGTTCTGGCATCGTCGACCTTGACGCCATTGATGGTCTCGACCCCATGGAGTTCGTCTACATCATGATGTCGTCCCTTTTGGGTGCGGCCATCTGGCTCCTCGTTGCCACCCGTATGGGTTGGCCGGTGTCTACCACCCACTCCATCGTTGGCGGCATCGTCGGCGCCGCGCTCACCGTCGGCTTCGTCACCGGCAAGGGCGGCCTGGACATGGTGCAGTGGGGCGGGATTGGCACTATTGCCATCTCGTGGGTGCTCTCCCCTGTCCTCGGCGGTCTCGCCGCTTTCATCCTGTTTAAGTGGATTAAGACCTCCATCTTGGTCTACAACGAGGAAGCAGACCAGAAGCTGCGCGAAATCAAGACCCGTCGTGCGGAGCTACGCCAAGAGCACAAATCTCGCTTTGCTCGCCTCAATGAAATCCAGCAGATCAGCTACACCAACGCCATGGCCCGGGACGCCGCTTTGGTGGCAGAAGAGGACTTCGATCCGGATCAGCTGGAATCTGAGTATTACCGCGATCTGTATAACCTCAACAAGGACATGGATGATGTCAAGGCTCACCGCGCCCTGGAGAGCTGGGTACCGGTACTAGCCGCCATTGGTGCCATCATCATCTCCGCCATGGTGATGTTCAAGGGTCTGAAGCACACCGGACTCGATTTCAGCGTCCTCCAGAACCTGTTGGTCATGGGCATGGTCGGCGCAGTGGTGTGGATGGCCGTCTTCATTTTCGCCCGCTCCCTGAAGAAGAAGTCGCTGGCTAAGTCCACCTTCCTTCTCTTTTCTTGGATGCAGGTCTTTACCGCTTCCGCCTTCGCCTTCTCCCACGGTTCCAACGACATTGCCAATGCCATTGGCCCTTTCGCTGCGGTTATTGACGTCCTCAAGACCGACCAAGTCAGCGACGAAGCTGCCGTGCCCGTTGCCGTCATGATTGCCATGGGTGTCGCCCTGATTTCTGGCCTGTGGTTCATCGGCCGCTTCGTGATTCAGACTGTGGGCTCGGGCCTAACCCAAATGCACCCCTCCTCCGGCTTCGCTGCTGAGCTTGCCGCCGCCGCTGTGGTGATGGGTTCATCGATCTTGGGCCTTCCGGTTTCTTCCACCCACATCCTCATCGGCGCCGTGTTGGGCGTGGGCATTGTCAACAAGGCAGCTAATTGGAACCTGATGAAGCCTATCGCTTTGGCGTGGGTCATCACCCTGCCCGCCGCGGCAGTCATCGCTGCTATTACTGTGTCTGTGCTGCGCGTAGTCTTCTAGGGATAGCTCAGCGTCGCATATCCTCGACACTCCCCATTGCATCCGCTAGCCGCACCGGCCATCGAGCCGGGGCTAGCGGATTTTCCATTGGGTAGCGTGGACTAATGCCCTGCTTGGCGACGCCCCCCTTCTCTACACTGGCCCATATGACCGCGCATCGAGCTACTGCATTCCTGGCCGCATTCAACGACATAGAACAACACTTGCGCTCGGCTCTCAACGCTGAGAACTCAGATTCCTTCTGGTGGATAGTAGACAGGGCACGAGACAAGCACGTGCTTTCCAGTAAACAAGCCGAAGCGCTTAAAGATTTTTCTAACCTTCGCAATGCCATTGCCCACGGGCGCTACTACAAATCAGAGCCCATAGCTGAACCGCACGAAGCAGTGGTCAAGCAGATCTCCGCTCTCCGAGACATTGTGGTATCCCCGCCCGCCACCCTCCAGGTTTTGCAGCCGCAAAAGGTATTTACCTTGACGTCTGCCACATCAATCATGGAAGCATTTGACGTCATAAAGGATAAGGACTTCTCTCAAATCCCCATCTACGATGAGGGCCGCTTCACCGCTTTGCTAACCACCAACACCATTGCGCGATGGGTAGCCGGGGACCTCAGCGATAATCACGTGCTCGATGCTGCGGACATCGCGGACATTGTGGAATATCAAGAACCCAGTGATCGCGCTATCTTTCTTGCCCGCACAGTAAGCGTGCAGGAAACGGTGGACGCCCTTTCAGAAACCGACAACCAAGGACATCGCCCGTGCGCAGCGGTCATCACGGAACACGGCAAGGTCACTGAGAGGCCCCTGCGCCTCGTTGCACCGGCCGATCTACCGGCACTTTTTGATGCTCTAGAATGGGAATAATTCTCCCGCAGTCGGCTTTCCCGCAGTCGACACTGCGTCTATCTTTACTCCTGTGCACCGCATTGAAAGGCAAGCATGCAATTCGGCATCTTCACTATCGGGGATCTAACTACTGACCCCATCTCAGGGAAGACACCCACTGAGGCTGAGCGCATCCGCAACTTGACGGAGATTGCGTTGAAAACCGAAGAGGTTGGCCTTGATGTCTTTGCTACCGGCGAGCACCACAACCCACCCTTCGTTCCGTCCTCTCCTACAACGCACTTGGCGTATATCGCCGCGCAGACGGAGCGCTTGCTGCTATCTACTGCGACCACGCTCATTACTACCAATGACCCGGTGAAGATCGCAGAGGACTATGCCTTTCTGCAGCACCTTGCTGACGGCCGCGTAGACCTCATGCTCGGCCGCGGAAATACCGGCCCAGTCTATCCCTGGTTTGGCAAAGACATCCAGCAGGGCATTCCTTTGGCTATTGAGAATTATCACCTGCTGCGCAGGCTGTGGCGTGAGCCCGTTGTTAACTGGCAAGGAAAGTTCCGCGCGGGTTTGGAAGGATTTACCGCTACTCCGGCACCACTAGATGGAATTCCGCCCTTTGTCTGGCACGGCTCCATTCGTTCGCCGCAAATCGCTGAGCAAGCGGCATACTACGGCGATGGCTTCTTCCACAACAATATCTTCTGGAATAAGGAGCACACCGCCCAGTTGGTGGACCTCTACCGCCGTCACTTTGAAAGCTATGGCCATGGTCAAGCGGACCAAGCAATCGTCGGACTTGGCGGCCAAGTCTTCATTGGTGAAACCGAACAGGAAGCTAAAGACTTCTTCCGCCCCTACTTCGACAACGCCCCAGTCTATGGCCACGGGCCAAGCCTCGAGGACTTCACGGCACAGACTCCACTGACCGTCGGCACCGTGGAACAGGTAATTGAAAAGACCCTCAGCTTCGCTGACTGGGCCGGTGACTACCAACGCCAGCTATTCCTCATCGACCACGCCGGACTACCCCAAGAGGTAGTTCTCCAACAGATAGAAATCCTGGGCACACAAGTAGTCCCCGAGCTGCGACGCCGCTTTGAGCAGCGCCGCCCGAGCCACGTGCCTTCTGACCCGCCGACGCACGCAAGCTTGCTCTCTGCGCCTCATCCTTCGCACCTTCAGGTCAGCCCAGGAAAGGAGAACTAGTTATGCGCTCCCTCCTCGTTATCTCAGCTGGTCTTTCCCAGCCGTCTTCCTCTCGCAGGTTGGCGGACATGCTCGCTGAAGCCACCCGGGCCAAAATCGCCGCGCGCGGTGAAGGGGCCGAAATCGACGTCATTGAGGTCCGCGATCTCGCCTTCGAACTAGCTACCGCCATGACCGATCAGACTGCGCAAACACCCCTTTTGGCTAGAGCCAAGCAGCAGGTTGCCGAGGCCGATGGACTCATCGCCGTCACCCCTGTATTCCAAGGCAGCTATTCGGGCCTTTTCAAGATGTTCTTTGACACCTTGGAGCCCCATGCCCTCGACAACCTTCCCACCATCATCGCAGCTACGGCCGGTTCTTCGCGCCACGCCCTCATTTTGGACTACGCACTTCGCCCGCTATTTAACCAACTCCACGCAAACATCGTGCCGACGGGTGTTTTTCACGCCACAGAAGACTTAGGCACTCCGGAAGGAGAGCGCATTGCCGCCCGAATTGAGCGCTCTGCCATCCAGCTGGCTGACCAAATAGTTGCCCCGCGGGACAGGGTGGCCGGAATTGCCGGTGACCTGACCGGACTGGGAGGCCGCTCCACCGTCCGGCTAGCAAAGGAGAACTTCATCCCCCTTGACAAGCTCCTGAATGGGTACGGCAAATAAACCACAACGCTAGCCGTGCTACGCATAGACGGCGATTGATAGAAGGTGTGACTTTCGCTACCCTGGTCACATAAAATCTGCCTCTACTCTTTGGGTCCAGCTCTGACCGAAATAGCGGCACAGCAAGCACCCGATAGCTATCCCTTCAGAAAGGTTCGGCACAGCTTAACTATGACAATTAGCGTCACGGACATCTTCTCCATCGGCATTGGCCCTTCTTCTTCGCACACCGTCGGGCCCATGCGCGCGGCTAAGCAATTCCTCGATTCCCTAGAGAAGCACCCAGCTAAGGTATATACGGAGTTGCGCGGCTCGCTTTCCGCCACTGGCCGTGGCCACGCTTCCGATCGCGCCGTCATCCTTGGGCTCGCCGGCTGGGATCCGCTAAGCGTGCCTATCGACGCCGAACCTCACGCAGGCGGCTTTATCCCCAGCGAGGGAACTATTTCTGGCCCCCGGGGCACGGTGGACTATGAGATTGTCTTTGATAATGAACCGCTGCCCCAGCACCCGAATGGCATGATTTTTAGCGCCTGGGATGACAGCGGCAACCTCCTCGCAGAAAAGGAAGAGTACTTCTCTGTGGGCGGCGGCTTTATCCTCTCCCGCGCCGAGCTCGATGCGGAAGTAGCCGAAAGCAATGAGGTTCCCGCCGGCGTAGCCGCCGCCCAGGTAGATGATTCCGTTCCCTATAAGTTCACCACGGGCGAAGAATTGCTCAACCTGTGCGAGGCGCATGACAAAGCACTTTGGGAGCTCGTCCTTGCCAACGAGGAGGCCTTGCACCGCGATGAAGGCGGAGCGGAATACGTTTTGCGCCACCTTGATTTGGTCTGGGACATCATGCGTGAGTGCGTAACCGAAGGTATTTCCACCAAGGGCCTTCTTCCAGGTGGCCTGCGTGTGGCACGCCGTGCCCCGAAGATGTACGCCCAGTTGCTAGAAAATCAGGACGACACCAGCTGCGGTTTCTCCGCCATGGAGTGGGTTAACCTGTACGCCCTAGCGGTTAATGAGCAAAACGCTGCCGGTGGCCGCGTCATTACTGCTCCTACCAACGGTGCATGCGGCATCATTCCAGCAGTACTGCATTATGCGCGCGATTTCCGTGCAGACTTCACCCGTTCCACTGCCCGTCGGTACCTATTGACCGCCGGTGCCATCGGCATGATTATCAAGGAAAACGCGTCCATCTCCGGAGCCGAGGTTGGCTGCCAAGGCGAAGTGGGTTCTGCCTCCGCTATGGCCGCCGCAGGAATGGCAGAGCTGCTGGGTGCAGCCCCAGCGCAGGTGGAAAACGCCGCGGAAATCGCTTTGGAGCATAATTTGGGCCTTACCTGCGACCCAGTGGGCGGATTGGTGCAAATTCCGTGCATCGAGCGCAATGCCATTGGCGCGGTAAAGTCCATCAACGCCGCACGTATGGCCAAAATGGGCGAAGGCACTCACCACGTGACCTTGGACAATGCTGTGCAAACCATGGCTGAAACCGGCCGCGATATGCTCTCCAAATACAAGGAGACCTCCCTGGGCGGATTGGCCAAGACCATGGGCTTTAGCGTTTCGCAGGTGGAGTGCTAAAAAGGATTCCATGCGCGCAGATGCCCTTCACCGCCGCACCGCCATTATTGCCGCGGCGTGCCAGCTTTTTCGTACCCACGGCGATGATGTCGCTTTGGAAAAGGTGGCTACGCAGGCAGGGGTGAGCGTGGCCACGGTCTATCGCAATTTCCCCAACCGCGCGAGCCTCATCCGCGCGTGCGCGGAATATATGGGTGATGCCTTTGCCAAGTTTCAACAGCGCCTCATCGCAGACTTTGAGAACTCCACCCACTCTGGGAAAGACTACGTCCGGACCTACGCCACTCATATCCTGACCATGGGACTGAACACCCTCATTCCTGCGTTCGTCCCTCAGGATTTGGACTCTCTGAGCCCCGAGTTAACCGCCCAGCGCGACCTCCTCGAGCGCAACGGGCGCCGATTTATCGAGCTTGGCCAAGAGCAAGGCGAGATTGGCCCCGGCGTCACCCACCTCGAATTCATTGTGGGACTGTTGAGCCTGGCACGACCCCGCGAGGTTGATATCGAGGCCTACCAGCCGGATATTCAGGAAAAGATCATTGATCTCTTTCTAGCGGGCATAAAAAGAGGGCACCGCGCCTAAACGCAATGCCCACCGCCCAAAGAAATCTAGGCCTCGCCGTTGATTTCCCGAGCAAGTACGGACACTAGGTCAGAAACCTTTACGTCGTGCTGCTCATGGGCGGCAAGGTCCTTGAGCGCAACCGTGCCATTTTCTAGCTCCTGCTCGCCCAAGACCAGCGCGAAGCGTGCACCGGCGCGGTCGGCACCCTTCATCGCGCCCTTCAGGCCACGGTCTCCAAAGGACATATCAGCAGAGATTCCAGCCTTGCGGAGATCATTGATCAGGGTGGTCATCGTGCGCTTGGCGGTGCTACCCAGTGCAACGCCAAAGACGTCCACGCGGGACTCCACGCCTTCGAGGGTGATGCCCTCAGCCTCCAGCGCCAGCAGGGCGCGGTCGACACCCAGACCGTAGCCGATACCGGATAGGTCTTGACCGCCTAGCTGGGCCATCAGCCCGTCGTAGCGGCCACCGCCACCGATGCCGGACTGCGCGCCGAGTCCGTCATGGACGAACTCGAAGCAGGTCTTGGTGTAGTAGTCCAAGCCGCGGACCATGCGCGGATTAATCTCGTAGGCTACGCCCATATCATCCAGCATGCCGGTGACAGTTTCGAAGTGCTCGCGGCATTCGTCATTGAGGTGGTCGAGCATCAAGGGGGCGTCGGCAAGCTGCTCCTGGATCTCCGGGCGCTTGTCATCCAGCACGCGCAAAGGGTTGATCTCTGCACGGTGACGGGTCTCTTCATCCAAGTCGAGCTTAAAGAGGAATTCCTGCAGCTTCTCGCGGTAAGCCGGGCGGCAATTGCGATCGCCCAAGCTGGTGAGCTCGAGGCGGAAGCCGCTAAGCCCCAGCGCGCGGAAGGAACGATCCGCCAAGGCGATGACCTCGGCGTCTAGCGCAGGGTCGTCCACGCCAATAGCCTCTACACCGACCTGCTGTAGCTGGCGGTAGCGGCCAGCCTGGGGGCGCTCATAGCGGAAGAAGGGGCCAAAATAGTTGAGCTTCACGGGCAGCTGGCCGCGGTCCAGGTTGTGCTCGATGACCGAGCGCATCACGCCAGCGGTACCCTCTGGGCGCAAAGTAACGGAACGGTCGCCGCGATCAGCAAAGGTGTACATCTCCTTAGACACCACGTCGGTGGACTCGCCCACGCCACGGGCGAAAAGCGCGGTGTCTTCGAAAATGGGCAGCTCAATGTGCTGGAAGCCGGACAGATGTGCCTGCTCCACCATGGTCTGGCGCACCTTATAGAATGCGGCCGACTGCGGTGGGAAATAGTCTGGGACACCTTTGGGGGCGGACAGGGCTTGGAACTGCTTCTTTTTACTCACGGGTATTACAGTACCTCCCTCAATGTCGCGAAGAAGGGATTGGTCGCCCTCTCCTTACGCATCGTGGTGGTGGGCCCGTGGCCGGGTAGAATGTCAAGGTTATCGGGCAGACTCCACACTGGGCCAGCAAGCGACTTCTGCATGGCATTAGGGTCCGAGTGAGGTAAGTCAGTACGCCCAATGGCCCCGGCGAAGAGCACGTCACCGGTGAGGGCAAAGTCCTCGGCGACAATCATCACGCATCCCGGCGAATGCCCGGGCGCGTGTTTGAGAGCAAAGGTATGACCAATAAGCTCCAGGGTTTCGCCATCATGGAGCTCGCGGAGGTCGGAGATGGGGGTCATATGGGCGGCGTCGAAAAGCTCTTGGGCCTGGGGCGACACTCCTTCGCCGCTATCGAGCATAAACCTGTCAGCAGGGTGGATATAAACAGGGATGTCGAGCTTTTCTGCCAAAGACCCGGCATCCCGAGTGTGGTCAATATGGCCGTGTGTGAGCACGATAGCCTCATAGTCCAAGTCATGCTCGAGGACCTTTTCCATCGCATCCATGCCCGGGTCCACTATGAAGGCGCGGCGGCCTTCCGCAATCACGTAGGTATTGGTCTGAAACGGACCGGCAGTAAAACCGTAGATTTCCATACCCATTACCCTAGCTGCCCGAAACAAAAAGAGCCGGCCTCCCCCATTTTCAGGATGAGTAGAGGCCGGCCGCGCCGAACGGCTTAACGCAAAATATCCCAGACCTCGTCATAATCAAGCTCGGTGACCACGCCTGGAACCATTTGAGTGTGGATGACCTTGTGGTTTTCATCAGCCACCACCACGGAGCGGGCAAGCAAGCCTTCCAAGACGGAATCGCGCACAGTCACGCCGAACTTCTCACCAAAGTCAGAGCGAAATGCGGAGGCGGCGATGACATCATCAATGCCGTCAGCCGCGCAAAAGCGCTTGAGGGTAAAGGGCAAATCGAGAGAAACGGAAAGAAGCTTGGCGTTATCTAGCTGCGAAACCTGCTCATGAAAACGGCGCAGCTGATCCTGGCAGGCAGGGGTTTCAATAGAGGGTAAGATGGAAATAATAAGGCGCGTGCCCGCAAAAGTCTCATTGGTAATCTGACGCAGGTCGGTACCGATGAGTTCAAATTCGGGCAGCGGGTCTCCCACTGCGGGAAGTTCACCAACGGTGGGCGTTGGCGGATCGGTAAAATCTGGTTCAACCATAGAAACCAGCGTACTTATTATTGGGCTTTAGAGCTATTAACTTGCTCAGTTTTCCATGCCAACGCTTTCTCAGCTGTCGGGAACCGCTAGACTCAGTCAGGTTGAATCATGCCACCGATAATCGCTAGAAAGGTTGACTCCCGGTGCCAAATAATCAAAAGCGCGGCGAAGAGGCGCTGAGCAAGCTCGAGCGCGAGCTGAAATCCCGCGAACGCAAGCAGAAGGCACGCCCGCTAGGCGTTGTTGCCGCCTCCCTCGTAGTAATTCTCGCCCTCGTCGGCGGCATCTACTTCTTGTCCACCCGCGAAGGCGACGATGAAAACGTACAGGCTGAGGAGTCTTCCGCAGCTGAGACCTCGCAAGAAACGCCACAGGCGCAGCCCATCGCTGACAAGCGGGCCAAGGCCCTGCCGGATACCGTGACCTGTAAGTACGAGGACAACGGGCAAGAGTCCAACGGCGCGAAGAAGCCCAACGGCAAGGATATTTCCACCAAGGGCACCGTCACCGTTTCCTTTGAAACCAACCAGGGCACTATTGAGATGGAAATGGACCGCGCCAAGGCGCCGTGTACCACCAATGCTATTTCTGAGCTGGCCAAGTCGGGCTACTACGACGACACCGTTTGCCACCGCATGACCTCAAGCGGGATCAACGTACTGCAGTGCGGCGACCCAACCGGTTCCGGTTCCGGCGGCCCCGGCTTTAGCTTCGCTGATGAGTACCCCACCGACGAAGTGGAGGAGAAGGACGCACAGAGCCCCGTTGTCTACCCGCGCGGCTCCGTCGCCATGGCCAACAGCGGCCCAGACACCAATGGTTCCCAGTTCTTCCTCAACTACGACGATTCTGAGCTGGCCCCTAACTACACCTACTTCGCCACCATCACCGACAAGGGCATGAAGACGATGGATAAGATTGCCAAGAACGGCGTCGAAGGCGGCCAGCCAGATGGTAAGCCCGCTAAGGAAGTCAAGATTAAGAAGGCAACCGTCAAGGCTTAGGCCGCAGAAGAGCCCTGCTTGGCGACGCCCCCTCTTAGCTCCACCGCACCACCCCCTAACGGGGGCGGGTACAAAGCCCCGGCCATTGACCACACATACCGTGGATGAATGCGCCGGGGCTTATCCTTTCCTTAAGTTAGGCTGAGCTCTATTTTGAGGGTTAAGCTGCAGAAACAGGAGAACACTAAAATTCCCCCAGATCACAAGAGCCACAGTAGTAAACACGCAGCACACAGCGGACTTTCAGCTAGTTCAGCCAGTGAACAAAAACCTGCCGATACTGTTGCGGAAGCCTGTCAGCCTGTCTAGTATTTGAAACGTCTTTGACCACACCAAGCTTGTTAGGAATCAAAAATGAAGCTTTTCTCCCGCAAGGCACTCGTTGCTGGCGCAACCGCTCTGTCCGTCGCTTTCGCAGGCACCACCGTTGCTAACGCTGAGGACACCACCTCCGACCTGTCCTCCAAGATCACCAACTCCGTCGAGGGCCTTTCCTCTTCCTCTGACAACGACTACGCAGCTGACAAGTCTGATGACTCCAAGAACAAGGAAGATGACCGCACCTCCAAGGAGAAGGCTGACGACATCAAGGCTTGGATCGGCGTCTTCACCGCTGTTATCGGCGCTCTGGGCACCCTGTTCGCATTCGCAAACAAGTACTTCGACCTGCCTTTCGGCAACAAGTAAAGTCACCGCTTCATAGCGATTCTTAAGCCGCTGCTTCCCTGAGTGGGACGCAGCGGCTTTTCGCGTGCTCTTGGGTAAAGGGAGCCTACAGGTTGTCTTTGCGCTTCTGGCCAAGCTGTAAGGTGCGCCCTAAGAGTCTTTAGCGTCTTCGATGTATTCGGACCCCACCAGGTCTTTAAAAAGCTCCGGTTCGATGGTTTGACCGACCTTGATGACGGAGATGTGGCCTGTAGGCTCCAGGATCATTATCTGCACGTCTTCCATGCGGCTAATGCCGGCTCTACGAGCCGCCGAGTAGATATCCGATTTTGTAATGTGGGCCAGAGTCAGGTTATCTTCAACCATCTCACCGCTAAAGACTAAAAGGATGGGACGACGGTCCAGAAAGCGCGTCCACTTCACTACCTTGCGAATGGTACCGAAGGCAGCTTCGAGCGCCATCAGCGTGGTCAGACCGATGACGCCGGCGGCAAGGGTCGGTGGATTGCCCACGATGACACGGCCCGCGACCGCGCCAAACATAATAATGATGATGGCATCTGAGGCCGTCATGGACGTAAGCACGCGAGAGCCAAATAGCTTCACCAGCACCATGAAGGATAGGTAGATACCCAAAGTCGCCAGCACGACAACGGGGATACGGTGCCATTCAATACCCAGTTGATAGGTAATCTCGCGCAGAAAGAGTTCTAGAGTATCCACGACTGCTTAGGTTACCTGGCAGCCACGAGACATACAGAAAAGGCGGAGCGTCACTCCCCCGTTCAGGAAGAGCCGCTCCGCCTAGTGCTGTGCTGTCTTAGATGTGGAACTGCTTGCGCAGGTCCTCAATCATCTTGCGAGCTGGGGCAGGAAGAATCTGCGGGTTCATGCCCACAACCGCAACGCCAGCTACCAGTGCTGCAACGATGGCGAATACTGCGCCGCCCACGGAAGAGCCGTTGGAGGACAAGGAAGAGCCCTTTGGCGCAGGCTTAGCTCCCGGCTCTCCGGAGCCCTCGCCGCTTACCTCGAGAGGCAGAGTTGCCTTAGTGCCGGCGTCGGTGGTGATTTCCAGGTTCTGGGTACCGCTCAGGTTCTCCGGAACGGTGAGCTTTACCGTTGCGCGACCTCGCTCACCGAATTGCGCATCGCCTTCTTGCGCAGCGTTGTCGATATCGACGGTCTGCTCAGCGTCGCCCAACTTGACGGTTGCCTTCTTGGCCATCGGCTCACCGTCGGTGGAGTAATTGAGGCTGGACAGGTTCACCGTGATTTCCTCGCCCGGCTTCACGTCCCCCTCGATGTTGGCGCCAATCTGGCCCTGGCCCGTGCGGACCTCCGATTCACCCGACTTGATGTAGTCGATCATGGCCTGAGTGTCCATGTAGCCCACATCGTTTTTGTCCTTGATGGAACCAGCATTGAAATAACCATCGCCGCCGGCTTCTTCGTCACTGGAAGCAAGGAACGAAGACAGCGCAATGGAGTAATCCTTCTTCGGATCAATTGGCTCGCCATTGATAGTCACGGACTTTACGCGCTCGCCCTTGCCGGCCTTCTGGTCGTAGACCACCTGCACGTTATTGGAAAGCCCCATGGCCAGGCGTGGACGGCTTCCCTCCTGCCACTGGTTTTCCAAGGCATTAATGAACTCCTCGCCGGAAATCTTGGCGGTAATTACAGAGTTGCCAAACGGCTGTACCTCAAAAATATCCTTGTAGGTAACGTCGCCGCCCTTCAAGTCAGCACGAACACCGCCAGCGTTCATCACACCGATCTCGATGTCCTCGCCTACCTGCTTGCTCATGGCGTAACGCTGGCCGTCAGCAATGAAGTTATTGAGGGTAGATTCGACACCACGGTTAGAACCCGAATCAGCATTCTCATCAGATCCGCGGAACAGGGCCCGTTCCACAGTACCGGCGGTCTTGGCACCCTCGATTCCAGCCTCTTGCTGGGCCTTTTTTACAATAGCTGCGATTTCAGCATCTGGCTCAACCTTTGCTGCAGCGGTCGCGTCGTACTGCTTCAAGCTGATGTCGGTAATCTTTTTAGCAGTCTTATCAAAGGTAATATCAACGTCGTTGAGCAGTTTGCCGTACTCGTGTCCCTGTGCCCACTGCAGTGGCAAGGCGCCCTCGCGCTCAATTTCGCCCTTAGTGGCAACGTGGGTGTCGCCGCCAAAAGCTACGTCGACGTCTTTGTTAAAGTCCTCTGCAAAGCCTTGGGCATCTTCGTGCATGAGCGCAACAACAACATCGGCCTCACCAGATTCTTTCAAACGAGTAGCTTCCTTATTGGTAGCCTCGGCTGGATTAGTAAAAGTGATCCCTGGGATCTTGGCAGCAGACACCTTATACTTGGTATTTTCCGTTACCGTGCCAACATAGCCGACTTTTACGCCATCAATTTCTTCGACGTGGGAAGCCTCCAGAAGAGGCTTCCCATCCTTGAACACGTTGGCACCCAAGATTGGGTAATCAGAGCTATCAGCGATACGCCCTGTAAGGTCTTCGGTACCCTTATCAAACTCATGGTTACCTACAGCAGTCACCTTCATACCCATCTCGTTGAGGGCTTCGAGGGTGTACTTATCATCAGAAATTGCAGAGACAAAGGCGGAGCCACCCACGTTATCGCCCGAGGAGGTCAGGTTGAATTCCTGTCCTTCATTTACCTGCTCGATTAGGGACTGCAAGCGAGCCACGCCGATTTCATCGCCGGCCTTTGCTGGGTCACCAATCTTGTCCTCCAAGTGACCGTGAATATCGGTGATATTGGTGACGGAAATGGTGGTCTTATTTTCCTGTGCCACCGCCTGAGCGCCGGAGAGAGCAACAGCGGAAACGGTAGTGGCGGCCACAAGCTGGCCGATGCGACGGAACTGCATTGAAGTACTCCTAGATAGTAGAAAGCGACAGGATAATTTATATCGCTTCGCTAACTACTTGGCAGGAGAAAATAAGCTTGCTTGCTGGAGCTTTACCTTGCAGCAGTCAAGAATTCACACACAGGTAACCTCCCCGATGCCTTCGCGTTGCTTGCCCCGCCCCTCCTTGAGGGTAGGGGCAAGCACCTTAGGCGGTTACTCGGTAAACATCAAAGACGCCTTCGGTATTGCGCAGTGTGGTCATCAGGGTACCCAATTGCTTGGTATCCGAAACGGAGAAGGTGAACCGTACCGTCGCGATATGGTCATCGCCGCGGTTAGAGTTCATGGTCAAAACGTTGATGTTTTGATCGCTCATTACCCGGGTGAGCTCCGACAAGAGGCCTTGGCGGTCGAGGGCTTCCAATTGTAGCGTCGCGGAGAAAGCGCCCGTCGCAGAGGTACCAGAAGACCAGGCCACCTCCAACATGCGCTCTGGTTCTGCCTTGAGCTTTTCCGCGTTTGTGCAATCGGCTCGGTGCACGGAGACTCCCCCGCCGCGGGTAACGAAACCGAAAATGGCATCGCCTGGCACGGGTTGGCAGCACTTGGCGAGCTTCGCCAAGACATCGGGGCTGCCTTCCACCAAGATGCCGGTCCCCGATGCCGAATCTTCGGTGTGTTGGGCGCGGGAGTGCTCAATCTCAGAAAGTGGCGTGCGCGAGGCCAGGGTGTCTATGGCATCGTCTTGGTCGCCGAACATAGCAACCAATTGGTTGGCCACGTGCTGAGCTGATACGTGGCCCGCGCCGATGGCGGTATACAGCGAATCGACGTCGGTATAGTGCAGCTGTTCGGCTACCTGCTTCATAGAGCTGGCAGTAAACAGGCGGTGCATTGGCAAGCCACCACGCTGGACTTCGGTAGCCAGGGCATCGCGACCGGCTTCCAAGTGTTCTTCGCGGCGTTCCTTGGCAAACCACTGCCGCACCTTTGTCTTGGCTCGAGCAGACACGAGGAAGTCTTGCCAATCGCGGGACGGACCGGCGTTGGGATCCTTCGAGGTAAAGATTTCCACCTTGTCGCCGGATTTTAGCTTCGATTCAAGCGCGACGAGCTTGCCATTGACCTTGGCACCAATACACCTATGCCCCACCTCAGTATGTACTGCGTAGGCAAAGTCCACCGGTGTAGAACCGGCAGGCAAATTCACCACGTCACCCTTGGGAGTAAACGCGAAGATTTGCTTGGCGGTCAGGTCGTAGCGCAGCGAGTCGAGGAACTCGTTGGGATCTGCGGCCTCCTTCTGCCAGTCCAGAAGTTGGCGCATCCACGCCATCTGGTCCACTTCTTCCTGGTGGCCCGAATTCTTGCCCTTGGTTTCTTTGTAGCGCCAGTGAGCAGCCACACCGAACTCGGCGTTGTAGTGCATCTCGTGGGTACGTACCTGGACTTCCAAGGTAGCGCCGCCATCTGCCAGCACCGTGGTGTGCAGCGACTGATACACGCCGAATCGCGGCGAGGAAATATAGTCCTTGAAGCGCCCCGGCAAAGCCTGGTAGATAGAGTGGACCACGCCGATCGCGGCATAACAGCTATTGACGTCCTCAACCAAGATGCGAATTCCTACGAGGTCGAAGATCTCCGCGAAGTCACGGCCGCGCACGATCATCTTTTGGTAAATGGACCAGTAATGCTTTGGTCGGCCCATCACCTCGGCTTCAATGCCGTTTTCCTTCAGCGCCCCACTGACCTGGCTAATGATCTCCTTCAATGCGCGATCGCGCGAGGGGGCGCGATCTGCTACCATCCGCACGATCTCGTCGTACTTCTTCGGATACAAGATGGCAAAGGATAGATCTTCCAGCTCCCACTTCACGCTGGCCATGCCGAGGCGGTGAGCTAGCGGCGCGATAACCTCGAGGGTCTGCCGCGCCTTCTTAGCCTGCTTTTCGGGCGGGAGGAACCGCATCGTACGCATATTGTGCAGGCGGTCGCTGACCTTAATGACCAGGACTCGGGGGTCAGTGGCCATGGCGACGATCATTTTACGAATGGTCTCCGCCTCTGCGGCCGAGCCCAGTGCCACCTTGTCCAACTTGGTCACGCCATCGACCAAGCGAGCCACCTCCGGACCGAAGTCTCGGGTGAGGTCCTCTAGGGAGTAGTCCGTATCCTCCACAGTGTCGTGCAGCAGTGCTGCGACGATGGTGGTGGTGTCCATACCGATCTCCGCCGCGATCGTCGCCACGGCGAGCGGGTGGGTGATATACGGTTCTCCGGATTTGCGAAAGACACCCTCGTGGAGCCGCTCCGCGGTGTCATAGGCGCGATTGAGTAGATCAGCATCGGCCTTGGGGTGAAACTTGCGGTGGATGGACATCAACGGGTCTAGCACCGGATTCACCTTCACTCGTCCGCCGGTAAGCGAACGAGCTAGGCGAGCCGACATGCTGCGCATTCCGCCGCCGGACTGGCGCTTTACGGGTTTGTCCATGGCCAAATCTACCGCCCTTCACAGTGCCACGGGCCTTGTGGCCTCATGTCCTACTAAATCGTGCGATCTAGCTTAGGCATCCCATCTTAGTCTGTGGCATTCAACACAATGAGCGGTGGGCCGGATAAACGCTCACGACCGTTGAGACCCTTGACTTCCAGGACCACCACATTGCCAGCGACTTCGGCACCTGCGGACTCAAGCAAAAGCTTGGCACCGTGGAGGGTGCCACCGGTGGCCAGGACGTCGTCGACAAGCACTACGCGCTTGCCCTTAATGTCAACGCCGCTGGCTGGAATCTCCAGCGCCGCGGAGCCATACTCCAGCTCATATTCTTCGGTAAATACCGGTGGGGGAAGCTTGCCCTTTTTACGGATGGCCAAGATACCCAGGCCCATCTTGTAGGCGACGGCCGAGCCGAGGAGGAATCCGCGGGCATCCAGACCGCCGATCATATCCGCGCCCAATTCCTCGCAGGCGGCCGCCAAGCCGTCCACTACGGTGCGAAATGCCTCTGGGTCCGCCAAGACTGGGGTGAGGTCCTCAAAGAGGATGCCCTCCTCTGGGAAGTCTTGAACGAGGCGAACCTTGTCCTTGAGTGCCTGTGCTGCTGATTCGTAGTGCGAACTCATAATCTTCCTTGAGAAATAATTGCGAGAGGTCTTAAACGCCCGATATCCGGGCCCTATTCCTTGTCCGTTGGGGCGGTGCTGTGCCAGCGGTCCATATTCCAACCGATACCCGAGACGCCAGTGTACGGCAGGACACCTTCCACGTCGCGGCGGACGAGGAAGACCCGCGGCTGCGCGGAAAGCGGAATGGAGGGCACATCCTTCCACAAAGCCTCTTCTGTCTTCTTCAGCTCCGCAGAATTCTTCATGCTCGACTCCACCGTGGAATACTCCGTCTGGGGATCGACTGGGCCGAGAAAGGCATCGACGGTAGGCGCCCAGGTTTCCGGATCCATTTCCAAGTAGTGCTGGGACATGAACTCCGCAGACGCGTCCTCGATGGTGATACCGGCCGGCTCACAGGATGCACGAAGTTGTTCCACCATGGCGGCATAACGTTTATCCGGTCCCAAGTAGCCCACCTTGATAGTGGTCCCGTTGAGATCGCCGGCCTTGGCTAAATCGGTGCCCTGGTGATCCTTCCCCACCTTTTCTAGGCTGCCGGCAACTGGGTTGGTCGCGGAGACGGTACGCAGGTAAGCCGGTGGCACTTCCACACCAGAGGCTGCCGAGCTTGCCTGAGCAACCGCCTGCTGATCGACGCAGGCCGCGAAGCTCTCGCGCGCCCACGGCTCCGCGAATACTCCAGCTTCAGATAGCGTGAGCGTATCCGTTAGCTCGCCGACCATTGGAGTGACCTCGTAGGGGGACTCCCCTGCCTCATCCTTCGTGCTGTCCAGCCAGTCAGGATTTTCGCTTGCGGCATCGACTACGCGCAACGCGCCTTTATCTGCGAGCTTCTGTGCATCAGCCTCCGAAGGCCAGACCACAACATGATCTTCCGCTGGGGCGTCTCCGAAGTACTTTTCGTTTGCTTTGAGAATGATCTCCCCTTCGTCGCCTACCTTGTCAATGACATAGGGCCCAAAGGAGACCTGCAGCTCGGGATCTAGTTGATCCTCGGCCACGGAAAAGCCATAGCGCCATTCCTTAGCAACCGGCGCAAGCGCCTGCATGTCTTCTACTGTCAGGGCGGCGTTGAGTTCCTCAATGCTCAACTCGGACTTCTTGGCCAGCGCATGGGCCGGCATGACCGTGCCGGCGCCAAACATGTGGCGCCAGCGCTGCCCCTGATCCTTGTTAAAGGTCAGGGTGAACGTTCTGCTTTGGGGCTCACAGCTAAAATCTGCGATGTCATTCATCAACGGCATATGGGAGGCGAATTCAGCTGGATGAGTACCGGCCACATACGCCAAAAAGTAGTCGTCACAGGTAACGGGGGTACCATCGGAAAAGACGGCATGCTCTTCCAAAGTGAGCTGAACACTCCGCTGGTCGCTGCCGGCAACGGGCGGAAGCTCCTCGGTCTCAACTAGATCCGCGTTGGGAATCAGTTCGCCAGAAGGGCCGGGCACAAAAAGGCCTGGATAAAGCCGCGTAGACAACAAACCGGCGGAGGTAGCGTCACCAAAGGAGGTGCCAGAATTAGTGGTGGCCAAGCGGGAATTTACCTGGTAGCCAAAGTATCCATAGGATTCTGGCTCCTGGGGAACACTAGGCGAGTCCTCTTCGCCGCCCTGCCCGCTACAGGCAGAAGCAGCTAGAGCTAGAGCTGAAACGCACGAGGCAATGGCCTTCCTTCCCCAGTGACGTTCGCTAGAACTGCTCTTTGATTTAAGCACCGTTATTTGCCCTCACTTCAGCTACAATTCCGCCAAAATCTTACTACCGGAGGTTACCGGCCCGGGCGCCAGGTTGCGCCAGGGTGCCCAGTGGACTCGGACGGATCATCGTCGATCTCAGCCGGGGTGGACTTTACGCTCACTGGTGAGACCACGGTGCGGCCGGAGGATGCTGCGCCAGATTCAGCCTCGGCGTTCTCGTCCTCGCCAGCGCGGTAGTCCGCGACCCGCTTGTTGTGACGCTTGATCTTCTTGGACATGTTGGCGAGGGTCACGACCAGCGGCGTAGCGAAGAAGATGGAGGAGAAAATGCCCTCGACCACGCCGATGAGCTGAATGAGCGCCAGATCGCGGAGGGTACCGATACCCATGAGCCACACGGCCACCACGAAGAGCGCGATGATAGGCAGTGCAGAAATCACCGAGGTAGAAATCGAGCGCATGACCGTCTGGTTAACAGCCAAGTTTGTCAGCTCAGCAAATGTCTTCTTGCGCTGGCCCTCGAGGCCTTCCGTGTTCTCGTTGATCTTGTCAAAGACGATGACCGAGTCATACATGGAGAAAGTCAGGACGGTAAGCAGACCAATGATGACGGCCGGGGAAACTTCGAAGCCAAACAGGGCGTAAATACCGGCGATGATCACGCCGTCTGCAATCAGCGCGATAATTGCGGCAAAAGCCATGGTCTTCTGCAAGCGAATGGCCACGTAGACGGTCGCGGCTACCAGGAAGACCAGCATGGCAATGAGCATGCGCTGGGTAATAGAAGAACCCCAAGATTCGGAAACCGTGGACGAGCCAATGGCATCCGGGGTGGCCTTGCCGTTTTCATCCTTCGGCTGGAAGTTGTCATAGATAGCCGCGCGGGCCGCATTCACGTCCTCTTGGCTCAAGCGCTCAGAAACGATTTCCAAGGTCTCGGAATCGCCAGCGCCCACAATGTGAACCTGCTCGGGTTCTACACCGGTGGAGTCTTCGAAGACCTGGCTTACCTCATCTTCCTTGAGGTCGCCTGCCGGCATCGACAACGTGGTGCCACCTTCGAAGTCAATCGAGAGCGAGAAGCCACGAATGAGGATCGCGGCCACTGCTGCCACGATTAGTGCTGCAGTGATGCCGTACCACAGCTTGGTGCGACCGATGAAGTCATAACCGCGCTCGTCCTCGTAGAGGCGGTCCATCCGGGAAATCTTGTGCTTAGTCGAAACAGCCATGCTTATTTCTCCTCATCTTCCGCAGCATCTACGGGACGTGCGGTTCCTGCGGCAGAATCTCCTGCCGTTTCCTTGGTGGCTGGCTCCTTTGCACTCGCGGATTCAGCAGCGTTCGCTTGACGACGTCCCGAGCCAAAGTAGCCGCGCTCACGGCGCTCTTCCACCAGTGCGTAGATACCGCCGAGGCCATTCATCGAAGGTTTAGCGGCAGCCGGACGTCGGCCCACCATCTGCATCAGCGGCGCCATGACCAAGAAGGATACGATCAGGTCGAAGACGGTGGTCAGGCCCATGGTAAAGGCGAAGCCCTTCACCTCACCGATGGCGAGGAAGTAGACCACAACAGAGCCAATCAGGGTCACCGCGTTACCGGTCACAATGGTGGCACGAGCGCGCTCCCACGCCTTTTGCGTAGCGGAGCGGAAGGTGCGTCCCTCGAGGAGCTCGTCCTTGATGCGCTCGTAGTAGACCACGAAGGAGTCAGCGGTTGCGCCCACACCGATGACCAGACCGGCGATGCCGGAAAGGTCCAGCGAGTAACCGATCCAGCGGCCCAGCAGAACCAGGGAGCCATAGGTC
This sequence comes from Corynebacterium sp. ACRPJ, assembly GCF_022347345.1. Classification (NCBI taxonomy): domain Bacteria; kingdom Bacillati; phylum Actinomycetota; class Actinomycetes; order Mycobacteriales; family Corynebacteriaceae; genus Corynebacterium; species Corynebacterium sp. ACRPJ. The sequence continues at coordinate 41,817 of NZ_JAKRNC010000003.1, read as the reverse complement.
AGGAGGCCAGAGGCAATGAGGAAGATAAGGGATACGCCGGCCAGCGCGCGGAAGTAGTACAGCGAGTACGCCATCACGAGTACCAGGCCAACAAGGCCTGCAATGAGGCCGGCCTGCAGAGCGGCCTTACCCAGTGTTGGCGGAATGGACTCTACGGTGCCACCCGGCTCGCCATTTTCACCGGCGAAGGACAACGGCAGTGCGCCATACTTTAGGTTATTTGCCAGGCTCTGTGCCTCTTCCTGGCTAAAGTCACCAGTAATGGAGGTAGCAGAACCAACTGGGGTTGCGCCCTGAATGAACGGTGCGGAAATAACCCCAGAGTCAAGGGTGATGGCTACCTGGTCCTTTAAGTGTTCCTGGGTCAGGTCCGCCCAGGTCTGAGAACCGTTCGGGCCATCACCGGTCTTGAAGGAGAAGTTGATCTCCATCTGACCGGACTGACCGTTCAGGCCGCCTTCGATCGGAGAATTGGTATCGATCTCGTTACCGGTGAGGCGGGTGCCGTTTTCGTCCTTGATGCCATTGAGAAGCGGTGCGGGCTCCAGAACGTACGGATTGCCGTTGGAGTAGTCACAAGTAACAAATGGCTTGGCAGGATCATCGGCGCCGGCCAGTGGGTCGCTGCTGCCCTGGCAGGTCATCAGCGCGGAGGCTGCTGCCTGGGTGGTCGGGTCCTCGGACTGACGGTCCTTCAGGAGCATCTCCGTGACTTCATCACGGCGCTTAGTCTGCTCAATGGAGTTGCTTGGCTCCTCAAGCGGCTTGGCGCTGACCTTAGGAGCCTTCTGTTTCTTTGGCTCCTTGCCAGTCATCTGTGCTTCTTGCTGAGCGATGGACTGGGTCATCTGTTCCATCTGCTTATTGGCCTCGTCTGCGCTGAGTACGTCGTACTTCACCCAGCGATTGGCCATATCTTCCAGCTCCTTATTGAGCTTTTCCATGTCCGGCATGGAGGGCTTAGCCACCGGACGGAAGAACAGCTGCGAGGTCTGGCCCACGGCCTGTGCCTGGGAGGCGTCTTCACCTGGCACGGTAATGACCAGGGTATTGCCGTTGATGACAACCTCAGAACCAGAAACACCCATGCCGTTAACACGCTGTTCCAAAATATTGCGTGCTTGCTTGAGCTGGTCTTGGGTGGGTTCCTCGCCTTGCGGCGCCAGCGTTACGCGGGTACCGCCCTGCAAGTCGATGCCAAGCTTTGGGGTGCTTTGACGGCTACCAGTTAAAAAGATAAGCGCATAGATAACAACCACAATGAGCACGAAGAGCGCGAGCGCGCGCTTCGGCCATTGGCGTTTGCTATTTTTCATAGCGCCACGGGTTTTTGCGGACAACGATAATCTCCTGTGCTGCTTATAACAGGGTGTTTAAACATTAAATACGGCCCCGCCACATGGCGCAGGCACGTCAACAACGCACAATCGTACGTCATCAGGCTGAGTTTTCCTTAACGAGGTCCGGAAAAGACTCAAAGTGTGATGGGGTCTACGCTCCGCGAAGGCCCCACCTATCTAGCAAACGTTAAGGCAACTCTTAGGAGATAGCCGGCTATTTCTTCTCCTGGCCGTCAAACGGAGGATATTTCTCATCTGGCAGGTTATCTGCCGCATCGTTCTTCTCTTCCCCAGCAGCGGGACGCGCCAGGTCATTGGCCTCTTGTTCGGTGCGAATCACGGCCATCTTGTCAAAAGTCACCACCACACCAGGGGCGATTTCTAGATCCACATCCTTGTCGCCAGTGCTGCGCACCACGCCGTGCACGCCGCCTGCCGTAACGATGGCGTCGCCCGGCTGCAGGGAATTCTGGAGGGCCTGCATCTCATTTTGGCGCTGGCGCTGCTTTCGCATGGCCATAAACGAGGGAACGACGAAGAGGATGCCAATAATGATGAGAATGATGATTTCCATAGCACCCTAGTGTGCCAGACGGCGGTGTGCACAGAAACCCCAAGGGGGCATCGCCAAGCAGGCTAGCCTCTGAATTAAAATAGCCCGGCCGCGCCCTCCGGCGGGGTAAGACCCAGGTGCCGCCATGCTGCAGCGGTAGCTACACGGCCGCGTCCCGTGCGCGCAACCATCCCGGCACGCACCAGGTAAGGCTCACACACCTCCTCCACCGTCGAAGGCTCCTCGCCCACTGCGATGGCCAGTGTGCTCACGCCAACCGGTCCGCCGCCGTGCCCCTTAATCAAGGCATTGAGCACCGCCCGGTCGAGGCGGTCAAGTCCCATGTCGTCTACGTCAAAGACTTCGAGCGCTCCCTGGGCAGCGCTGAGATCAATCAGCCCGGTGCCATTGACCTCGGCATAGTCACGAACACGGCGGAGCAAACGGTTAGCAATACGCGGGGTTCCGCGCGACCGAGAGCCAATTTCTACCGCCGCATCGTGGTCAATGTCCACGTCCAAGATGTGGGCGGCGCGCTTGATCACCTGGGTGAGATCAGCCGTGTCGTAGTACTCCATCTGCGCGGTGAAACCGAAGCGGTCGCGCAATGGGCCGGTGAGCATGCCGGCGCGCGTAGTCGCGCCGACCAGGGTAAAAGGCGGGATCTCTAGCGGAATAGAAGTAGCACCAGGCCCCTTGCCCACAATGACGTCAATGCGGAAGTCCTCCATTGCCATGTACAGCATTTCTTCTGCTGGCCGGGCAATGCGGTGGATCTCATCGATGAACAGGACATCGCCTTCCATTAGGTTGGAAAGCATTGCGGCCAAATCACCGGCGCGCTCCAAAGCGGGCCCGGAAGTCATACGCAGCGAGGTCCCCAGCTCCTGGGAAATAATCATCGCCATTGTGGTCTTGCCCAGGCCCGGCGGCCCTGAAAGCAAAACGTGGTCGGGCGTCACCCCACGGTTCTTTGCCCCCTTAAGCACAAGGGAGAGCTGCTCGCGCACCTTGGGTTGGCCGATGAACTCCTCGAGCGACTTTGGACGCAAGGAGCGTTCAATATCATGCTCCTCGGAGTGTGCGGTGGCATCCACATCGCTATTGCGTTGGGTGGCGTGCGCGGCGTCGACGCCCTCAGGGAGATTGAACTCGGTGCGCTCAATATCGGACATATTTTTCAGCCTTCCTGCCGGTTATTTCTTCTTGCCCAGCTGCGCCAACGCTGCACGCAAAAGAGTGGACGTATCGGCATCGGGATTTTCCGCGTAGGCAGATTCCACCACGGGACGCGCTGCCTTATCGGTAAACCCGAGGCCAATGAGCGCCTCAGTCACGCTTTCTACCACGGCACCACCGTTCGGCGCGACGGCGGTATCAACGGAGCCTGCGGCGGCGGGCTCGCTTGGCGCAAAGGCCGCTACCTTATCTTTCAGCTCCAGCGCCAAGCGTTGGGCCATCCGCTTGCCGACGCCCGGGATAGACTGCAGTGCCTTCACATCTTCCCCGCCAATTGCCGCCGCAAGCTCCCCTGCCCCCATGACCGACAGCGCCGCCAAGGCAAGTTTAGGCCCTAGGCCGGACACGGATTGCAGCACATGGAACATCTCGCGATCCTCATCAGCGCTAAAGCCATAGAGAGTCAGAGAATCTTCCTTGACCACCAAGTTGGTCAGAACCCTGGCTTGTTCTCCGCGGCGCAAGGTGCCCAGCGTTTTTGGGGTAGCTAAAAATTTGTACCCCACGCCTGCACAGTCGATAACCCCATGGTCGAGTCCAATATGGATTACCTCTCCACGCAGTGCAGCAATCATTGGCTTCTTATCCTTCCACTCTCAGTAAAATTCCTAGCGCTTCTTGCCCTGGCCGCGCACGCCGCTGGTCTTAGCACCAAGCCCGAGACCGGTATGGTCCATCCGCACAATGGCCGGGGCACGCCAACAGTGGCACACTGCCAACGCAAAAGCGTCGGCGGCGTCGGCAGGCTTGGGTGGTTCAGTCAACCCCAGAATACGGGTAATCATGGTGGTCATCTGCTTCTTATCTGCACGTCCGTTACCAGAGATGGCCTTTTTCACCTCGGACGGGGTGTACATGTACACCGGAATATCGCGTTCGGCGGCAGCTAGCACCAGCACGCCTACGACGTGGGCCGTTTGCATGACTGTGGACACCTGACCGCGTTCGAAGACGCGCTCGATCGCAACCACATCTGGCGAATAGTCATCCATCCACTCTTTCGCCGCCACCGAAAGGCGCAGGAGGCGCTCCGTCAAGTCCTTATCGCTAGGGGTGCGCACCACGCCGACAGAAACGGGAAGGATTGCTCGGCCACGACCAGCCTGAACCACGGAAAGTCCGCAGCGCGTCAAGCCTGGGTCAATCCCCATCACGCGCATTCCTTCTAGGTTCATCTCTCCCCCATTGTCATGTTGGCACCACTGAGCACCGCCTACTGCCCCATTATGGACTACACACAGGTGTTCTACAAGCGTAGCATCCAGCTTTCGCATAACGAAGCGCCGGCAACGTCTCCTGGGCTATACCCACGGAGCGCTACCGGCGCTAAGAGCCGTCCTTGCGGCGAGGTGGTTAGTCCTCGTTCAGCTCGGCTAGAACTTCATCGGAGAGATCCATATTGGTGTAGACGTTTTGCACATCGTCGGAGTCTTCCAAGGCGTCGATGAGGCGGAAAATCTTCTTGGCGTCATTGGCCTCCAGCGGTACCTCGACAGACGCACGGAAGTCATTGTCGGAGTCATCGACCTGAATATCGGCGTCCTTGAGCGCGTCCTTGACTGCCTGCACGTCCGTCGGCGCGCAAACAATCTCAAACTTCTCACCCTGGTCCTTGACCTCTTCCGCGCCTGCTTCCAGCACGGCCATCAAGACGTCATCCTCCGTCAGCTCGCCCTTTTCTACCAAGACGTAGCCGGTACGGGTGAACATGTAGGCCACAGAGCCGGACTCACCCAAGTTGCCGCCGTTCTTGGACATCGCGGTACGCACGTCGGTTGCCGCACGGTTGCGGTTATCCGTAAGGCACTCAATGAGCATGGCTACGCCGTTGGGGCCGTAGCCCTCGTACATGATGGTTTCCCAGTCAGCGCCGCCGGCTTCTTCACCGGAACCGCGCTTGCGAGCACGCTCAATGTTGTCATTGGGGACGGAGGCCTTCTTGGCCTTCTTGATCATGTCATCAAGGGTTGGGTTAGCCGCTGGGTCACCACCGCCGGTACGAGCCGCCACTTCGATGTTCTTGATCAGCTTGGCAAATTCCTTGCCACGCTTGGCATCGTTGGCAGCCTTCTTATGCTTGGTAGTTGCCCATTTCGAGTGGCCTGACATGTAGTCCCTTTCTAATCGGGTGCTGAAACTGGTGGCAATTATACGTGTGCTGCACGAATGCGTGAAAGCGACCCCCTTATAAGCGGGACGTTCTTATACGTTGTGCCAATTGCCATGGGCAGAGCCGCTGCCCAAATTTTCATCTAAGTAACGTGTAAGCCCCTCTTGATTCACCAACGCCACCAATTCACCCTGCTCGGTAAAAATCTTGCCACGCGCAACCGCCGTTGCATTCGACGCCGTGGGTGATACCTGCTCATATAGCAACCACTCATCCACGCGGAATGGGCGCAGGAACCATATCGCATGGTCAAGGCTAGCCAATTGCACCTTTTCTCCCTGATGCGGAATAAGGGCCGAGCGAATCAGCGTCATATCAGACATAAAGGTCAGCGCCGCACGGTGAAAGGCAGAATCCGCTGGGAGGTGACCTGTGTTGCGGAACCAAATATGCCGATAGCCGGCACCGGTGTGCTCTGCAGCCACCGGATCGCGGCCCTCTTCCGACACGAGGCGAATATCCCACTCCTCCCACTCTTTGAGGATAATCCTGGTGGAGTACGGGGCTCCGCCGCCAATCCGAGCTACTTCCTCGGGCCCTGGCACCTCTGGCGCAGGATCCTGATGCTGCGGGCCGCGATCCCCGTCGCGATGGAAACTAGCCATAAGAGTAAAAAGGAGCACATGTCCCTGGTAGACGCGTACCTGCCGGTTGGCGAATGATTTCCCCTCCCGAATGCGTTCGACCCGGATTTCAATTGGCCGGCTCACATCGCCAGGGCCTACAAAGTAACCATGCAGGGAGTGGATGTCTTTGCCGGTCACAGTGCGCTGGGCTGCGGCCACTGCTTGAGCGGCAATCTGCCCGCCGAAGGTACGTTCAATTCGCGACTCCACAGCAGGGCCTCTAAACACATCGGCCAAATTCGTTTCCTCGACGGCCAGAATCTCGCGAATGGATGCCATCTGCACACTCCCTATGTCTGACGTCACTTCTCCCAGCGTTTGCCGTCCACACTACTCACTGGACGAGCCGTCAGTTTCCTTTTCAAATCCGTCCCCCACTTCTGGGCGCAAAAGTGGAGGAATTTTCTAGAAGAAACTATGTCCGCTACCGAAGTAAGCGCGCATTGAATAAAGTCTTTCGAGTGAAACGCATCGCTTCTGTTCCAGCAGTATGGATTGGGTGGGTCATCGCCCGCCTTGTCCTTATTTACCTACTCAAGATTAACCACAATCCCAGGGGCGATGTCGCATATTATTTTGCTGGACGCTTTGGCGATGACCCGACAAAGATGACCGAATACCCTCACGCGGGCACGTGGCCCACGGTGCTTTTGGGGTGGCTCACCGGTGAGAATATCACCGCATTCTATATCGGCTTCACCATCATGACCCTGCTAGTGGACGCCGCCTTTTTAGCCCTCCTTCTGCGTCACCACGCGACTCAACCGCGCAGTTTCCAGGCCGCCTGGTTCTGGGTCCTCTTTGGCACCGCAGCTGGCCACACCGTTGTGTGGCGTCTCGATATATTCCCCGCCCTAGCCGTTGCCGGGGCGGCTGCCCTTCTAGCAACCCGCCCGCTCATCGCCTCGGCGGTACTGGGCTTTGCCACCACGATGAAGCTTTGGCCGGGAGTCCTCGCTGCCGGCTTAGTGGGCCGCTTCAACAGATCCGCAACCTGGCAGCGCCTCCTTGCCTTCTTCTGCACCATCGTCGCGGTCTGCACCGTCACGATTGCCGCCTCCGGTACCGACCGCCTGCTTTCACCGCTGAGTTATCAGGGCGTGCGCGGTCTCCAGTTGGAGTCCATCCCGGCGACGTTCCTGTTGTTGCAGGCACATCGTACTCCAGGGCGCTGGCACCTGGGCTACGCCCCGTCCAAGAGCTTTGAGATTTCCGGGCCTGGCGTAGATACCGCAATGACCTGGAGCACGATTGCCACCATTGCCATGCTCGTTTTCGCAGTGGGCTGGGCGCTGTACCGGCTGTGTGCCGGCGGGTGGACCACCCGCACAACCATGGCGTTTTTTACGGTCATGGTCCTACTGCTCATTGCGACCAATAAGGTTTTCTCCCCGCAATACATCGTCTGGCTGGGCCCCTTGCTTGCCGTGGTGATCCGCCAGCGCCTGCCGCAAGGATTCGCCTCCGTGCGGATATTCCAAGCCTTGTTAGCGTCCTACACCATTATCGCCGCCGTGCTGGGCACCTTGGTCTACCCATTCAACTATGACTACATCTGGAACCACGTGGGCGAGAACATGTTCGCCGTCTACCTATTGGTAGCCCGCAATATCCTCATCGTTGTCATGGCCATCATCGCACTTGTCTGGTTCGCAATCGAGGTGGCTCTGGCTTCGAAGATCGAGCAGGCGCAGGCGCAGCAGCAAGCGCCTAACGCCCCGGAGGAAGACCCGGCCGCTAGCGCCGAGGCGAAGCCGGTATTCCGCCGCCGACGCGGCCGGCACGCACTTGCGTCCTAAATCTTGAGGTAGAACTGTTGGCTACTCGGCCAGCATATAATCAAAATATTCCGGCAGTTTTGCGGTGCCACCCAGATGAAAGAGCCGTACCGCAGGACGCAGGCGCAGCGCGCGAGTGTCGCTGACCGCTTCGTTGTAGAAGCGGTGGGCAAGTTGGATGCGGCCCTCGGCGTCGGCAAGCGCGGCCGGGCGACGGTCCGCGGGAAACTCCCTCACTATGGCGGCAGATAGTTCCCGCTCGACCATCGTGCGCGGTTCAAAGTGGCCTTGATAGAGCTCGGTAGACTCTGCTCGCTGAGCTAGCGCCGCAAGCGATGGTGCGACCGCCGCTGTCACCGCTGCCCTGCGGTCAAGTGCCGCCTGCAGCTGGGCCAGCGAGGCATCAGTGCGGATGTGCAGCGAGTTAAGCCGCTGGGCGGTAAAAAGTGCCCACAAACCTACGATGATAAGTAGGAAGAGGACTAGGGCGATTTCAATGGTCATCAACGCTTTACCCTCACCTTGGTGCCGTCTTGGACAGTCTCGTAGACCTGCATCACGGCCGCCGCTACATGGTCCCAGTCATAGGTGCTGGCGCGTTGGACGCCATTGCGCACCAACTGGGCCCGATACTCGGCGTCATCAAGCACCTCGTTGAGGACACGAGCCAGATCCTCGCTGTCTTCGTTGCGGAACAGCGCGCCGGCAACCTCGTCGGAATCGGCATTGCACACCGCACGGAAAGCCTCGAGGTCAGAGGCAACAACAGCCGCGCCGGCCGCCATAGCCTCTACCAGCACGATGCCGAAGCTTTCGCCGCCGGTATTTGGGGCCACGTAGACATCGGCGCGGCCCAGGATTTCCGCCTTTTCGGCGTCGCTTACCCGGCCTACAAAATCCACGCCCTCGACCTCGCGGGCGCGACCACCGCCCATGATGGTCACGCGGATATCGTGGTGTACTTGGCGGAGCGCGCTCAGTAGGATATCGAGGCCCTTGCGCGGTTCATCCAACCGCCCCAAGAAGACAACTTCCAGGGGATCGCCGGGGGCCTTAGCCGGGCTGCGGCGCCGAGCCTGCGCGTAAACCGACGTATCCACGCCGTTGGGAATAAGGACCGGGTCTCCGCCCAATTGCTCCACCTGCCACCGCCGCGCCATATCGGATACCGCGATGCCGCCGCGGATCTTTTCCAAAAAGGGAACGAGGAAAGGTTTGGCCAAAGTCAACACCAAGGAGCTCGACGCGGAAGCGTGATACGTCGCCACCAGCGGGCCTTGGGCCACGGCCAACGCGGTCATGGAAAAGCTCGGGGAGTTAGGCTCATGGATGTGCAAGACATCGAAGTCGCCCTCCTTGATGAATTGCTTTACCTTGCGTGTGACGTGGGGTCCCACGGACAGGCGCGCCACCGAACCGTTATACGCAATGGGGAAAGCCGGCCCTCCCTTGATTACGAAATCCGGCAACTGGGTGGATTCCGCAGCGGGGCCAATGACCTGTACGTGGTGCCCTTGCTCAATGAAGACCGTGGCTAGATCAAGGATATGGGCTTGAACTCCGCCTGGTTCATCGAAGGAGTAGGGGCATACGATTCCTATGCGCACTAGCTCTCCCCTTCCTGCGATGGCCCGGTGTGGCGGGCATTGCGGGCTTCTTTGCCCGCCCGCGCTTGCCGACGCCTCTCTATGTCCACATTCCACTGCGGCTGCAGCATATGCCAATCCGCTGGGTGTCGGCGGATATTGGCGGCGAAGCAATCGGCCATGCGCTGAGTTGTCTCCTGCAAGTCCGTTACCTCAAGCTCAGGAGACACAGAGAGCCCCCAGCCCTCGCCCTCAAACCACGAGTGCACCACGTGCAGGGCGGCGCCGGTCTCTATAGCAAGCTGCGCGGGGCCTGCGGCCATATTAGCCTCTTCCCCCATGAAATCCACGGTAACGCCGCTTCGGGTCAGGTCGCGCTCAGCCAACAGGCATACCACGCCACCGGCTTCCAGCACCTCTTTGAGGCGAGCAAAAGGCGAGGCTTCGCCGCCGGTGAGGGGAAGAACCTCAAAGCCAAGGGTTTCGCGGTAGTCCACAAAGGCGTCGAAAAGCACTGCGGGCTTAAGGCGCTCCGCAACGGTGGTGAACTGCCCATAATGGCCAACGAGGAAGACACCCGCCATGTCCCAATTGCCGGAATGCGGCAACGCCAAAATGGTGCCGCGGCCGGATTGAGCCGAAGCATCAAAATGCTCAAGGCCTTCCAAACCACTGAGCAAGCGCTCATGCAGCCCGGCATCACCGTGGATAGCTGGCAGGCGGAACGCCTCCATCCAATAGCGCATATAAGAACGCACGGAATCCCGCACCAACGCGCGGGTAACGTTTTCCGGGCCCACCACTCGCGCTAGGTTGCGGCGCAAGCCCTCCATTCCCCGACCGTTGCTACTTGCGTAGTCCGCACCCCAGCGAAAAAGCGTGCGCGCAATGGGCTCGGGCAGACGGCGCACCACCTTCCACCCCGCCAGGTAACCCGCCGCGGAGAGGTCTTCTCTATCCCACATGGTGTCACAACCTCCTGTTTTAGGTGGTGCAGTACCAGCTACTGCTGCTCTTGGCGGGCAGCAATAACCATACGCTGGCACACGGTAAAGACGGAGCCAACGGCCAAGATCCATAGCGCTACCTCAATGGCATGCGGGACTCCCAAGCCTTCGAGGCCGATGCCGCCCAATCCCAAAATAAGCCGCTCGGGACGCTCAATCAGGCCGCCGACCATCTTGAACCCGGACGCTTCTCCCCTAGCCTTGATATAGGAAATGACCTGAGAACATACCAAGGTGACAAAGCACGCAATAACCGTGATGCGGGAAGAATCCGTAGAATAAATCAGCCACCATGCAATAGCACTGAACAATGCACCGTCGGTGATGCGATCACAGGACGCATCCAAGGTCGCACCAAAGGCAGTAGCCTTGCCGGTCAAGCGCGCCATTGTGCCATCGAGCATGTCGAAAGCGGCGAAGAGGCCGGACAAAACGGCAGCGGAAAAAAGGTGGCCGGTAGGAATGAGGATCACCGAAATCGCAATGGTGACTATGGTACCCACAACCGTGACCACATTCGGGGTCAGGCCTAGCTTCAAAAAGGCCTTGGCTATAGGTTCCACCACCACGGCGGCGGGCTTTCGCCCATGCACGCTAAGCACGCGAATCCTCCTCTTCCATCTCGCGCCATCCTTCTGCCAGCACGCGGCGCGTATCCTGCAGAAGCTGCGGTAATACCTTAGTCCCATCGAGGACAGTCATAAAGTTACTATCCCCGGGCCACCTTGGCACCACATGCAGGTGCAGGTGATCTCCCACCGAGCCGCCCGAAGCGCGACCCAGGTTTAGGCCTACATTGATGGCTTCTGGGTGTGAAACCCGCTTGAGCACCCGGACGGCCTTTTGTGCGAAGGCCATCAACTCCTGAGATTCCTCTTGCGTGAGGTTCTCCAGCTGCGATTCCTTGCGATACGGCACCACCATGAGGTGCCCGGCGTTGTACGGAAACAGGTTCAACAATGCATAGACGGTCTTGCCGCGAGCAATAATGAGCCCGTCCTCATCGCTGCCCTTCGGGGCTTCCACGAAGGGGTCTTTAGAGCGCTTGGCAATATAGGCCATGCGATAAGGCGCCCATAACCGCTCAAGACGGTCCGGCTCGCCAGCACCTGAGTCAACGAAGGTCTCCGCCACCGCTTGGTTTTCAGCGACGGCGGAGCTGTCGGTTTCGTGTGTCTCTTTAGCGTCGGGCACTGATGAGCTCTTCGGTCGGCTGCTCGTTGTTACGCTCTGCTACCCATGCGGCGATGAGCTCCACGGCTTCCTTTACCGGCACACCATTGACCTGGGTGCCATCGAGGAAGCGGAAGGACACGGCATCAGCTTCTACGTCGCGTGCGCCAGCCACCAGCATGAAGGGAACCTTACCGGTGGTGTGGTTGCGAATCTTCTTCTGCATGCGGTCATCAGAGGTATCCACATCGGCGCGGATACCCTTCTGACGCAGCTGGGCGGCAACCTCTTCGAGGTGCGTGGAGAATTCATCAGCCACCGGAATGCCCACCACTTGGTGCGGTGCCAGCCATGCTGGGAAGGCGCCGGCGTAGTGCTCCAGCAGGACGCCAAAGAATCGCTCGATGGAGCCGAAGAGCGCACGGTGAATCATGATCGGGCGCTTCTTCGTTCCGTCAGACGCGGTGTATTCCAGCTCGAAGCGCTCCGGCAGGTTGAAGTCCAACTGCACGGTAGACATCTGCCAGGTACGGCCGATGGCGTCGCGCGCCTGCACAGAAATCTTCGGGCCGTAGAAGGCTGCACCTGCGGGATCCGGAACCAGCTCCAAGCCGGACTTTTCTGCGACCGACTGCAAGATAGACGTAGAGCGCTCCCAGATCTCATCAGAACCAACGAACTTATTCGGGTCCTTGGTAGAAAGCTCCAGGTAGAAGTCAGACAGGCCGTAGTCCTTCAGCAAGGAAATGATGAAGTCGAGGACCTTGGTCAGCTCTTCTTCCAGCTGCTCTTCGGTGCAGTAAATGTGGGCATCGTCCTGGGTAAAGCCGCGGGCACGGGTCAGACCGTGGACCACGCCAGACTTTTCGTAACGGTAGACGGTACCGAACTCAAACAGACGCAGCGGAAGCTCGCGGTAGGAACGACCACGGGATGCAAAAATCAGGTTATGCATCGGGCAGTTCATAGGCTTGGCGTAGTAGTCCTGCGGCTCCTTGACGGTATTGCCCTCTTCGTCATACTCGCCATCGAGCTGCATCGGCGGGAACATGCCGTCGGCGTAGAAGTCCAGGTGGCCAGACTTCTTGAATAGGTCACCCTTGGTGATATGCGGGGTGTTAACAAAGGAGTACCCAGCCTGGACGTGGCGGTTGCGAGAGTGGTTTTCCATCTCCATGCGCACGGTCGCGCCATTCGGGTGGAATACCGGGAAGCCGGAGCCAATCTCATCCGGGAAGGAGAAGAGATCTAGTTCCTGACCCAGGCGGCGGTGGTCGCGCTTTTCCGCCTCTTCCACCATGGTCTGGTAGGCCTCCAGCGCTTCCTTGGACTCAAAAGCGGTGCCGTAAATGCGCTGCAGGCCAGCCTTGGACTGGTCGCCGCGCCAGTAGGCGGCAGAAGAACGGGTCAGGGTGAAAGCCGGGATGTACTTGGTGGTCGGTACGTGCGGGCCGCGGCAGAGATCGAACCACTCTACTTCCCCGGTGCGCGGGTTGATGTTGTCATAGTGGGTGAGATCGCCGGAACCGACTTCTGCGGCCTCGTCGGAGTCAGGGTCAACGTTGCCCTTGTCCTGGACCAGCTCGAGCTTGAAGGGCTCCTCGGCGAGGGCCTTTTCCGCTTCCTCAGCAGATTCGTAGACGTGGCGCTCGAAGCGCTGGCCGCCCTTGATGATCTTCTTCATGCGCTTTTCAATCGCCTTGAGATCTTCCGGCGTGAAAGGCTCGGCGGTTTGGAAATCGAAGTAGAAACCATTCTCAATGGCCGGGCCGATGCCCAGCTTGGTGCCGGGGAATTCGGCCTGCACGGCCTGGGCCATAACGTGGCCGCAGGAGTGGCGGATGACGGCGCGGCCGTCTTCCTCGCTGGCGGCAACCGGGGTGAAGGTGGACTCCGTGTCTGGGGTGTGCGACAAATCGAAGAGAGTGCCGTCCTCACCGCGAACGACTACGACAGCCTCAGGGCCCTTATTGGGAAGGTTGAGCTCTCGCATTGCTGCGCCCACGGCCTGGCCGGCGGGCACGGTGAAGGAATCGTAATTGACCGGTACTGCGGGGATGAGTTCCGCCATAATCGCGCTCCTTTATGCGCTCGTGCGTCGGCGGCATACCTGGCCGCGTCCGCTATTTAAATTTACGGATAGCCATTCTACAACCCCGCATGCTCACAGAGCGATTTTGCCCACCATGATTCACGTCCATCGGCGGCAAGGGTGCCCGGCGGACAGAAATACATAGCGGAGCCAATATGGGTGAGCCATTCATTCATTAGGTCGGATTCATCCAAGCGGGCCTGGATAGGCTCAAATTGCTGGGTTGGATCCTGCTGGTAGCAGATGAAAACCTGGCCAATATTGGAAAGCTGCCCATCCTTGCCATCGGGAGCCAGCTCATAGTTATACGGCCGGCGCAGGATGCGCTGCTCTGGATGATCGGCCGGCGGGGCGGCTACCGCCATGTGCGAGTTCTTATCGATAACCGGCAGTCCATAGTCATCTACCGCGTCAAAATCCACGGCGTCGAATTCGTCCTCGCCGGTGAGCGGGGCACCAGTATCGAGCTTGCGGCCGATAGCATTCTCGCGGGAAGAGCGATCCAGCTTTTCCCAAGTATCCACGTTCATGCGGATGCGGCGCACCACCATCGCCGTTCCCCCATTGGCCCACTGCGGGCCCTTATCAATCCACACCTGGGCTGCGAAGTCCTCCTCGCTGCGTGGGTTTACAGTGCCGTCCTTTTGCCCAAACATATTGCGCGCGGTGGCGCCCTTTTCCTGGCTGCCATAGGCGTTAATAAAGCCCTGCTGCAACCACTTCACGCTGGCATAGTGCTCGCCTGCGCGCACCATGTGCCGCAGGGCGTAGGTATTCATCAGTGGGTCATCGCAGCAGATTTGCAGGACGAGATCGCTTTGACCCCACTTATCTTCCAGCTCATCGCGCTCATAGGGGCGTACATCTCCCAGCCACCGTGGCTTGTCCACTCCGAGCAGGTTAAAAACCTCTTCGCCTAGACCGCAGGTGATAGTCAGGTTGGCAGGCTGTTGCACCATTTCTGGCTCCAGCGTGCCCAGCGGCGCCTCCCCCGTGCACAGCGCGCGGGCATCCTCGGTCCACAGCTTCATGAGGCTGGCAAACCCCCGCTTGTCGACGCCCCTTTTAAGGTCAAACCCCACCAAATTCAGGTGGGCCTGCGCTGCGGTAGCGATACCCGCTTGATGGTCGCCGTCGAATGCCACGAGGGCGTCGGCAAGCGCCGGCCGATCCGTTGCCTGAGCATCCGGGGAAGAACCCTGGTCATTACAGCTAGCCAACGCGAAGGCGCTGGTCGATACCGCAGCGCCGGTAAGAAATCCCCTTCTGCTGAATCCAGACATAACTAGTGGTCGTGGCCTTCCTTATTGTGGGACATATCTCCGTGCTCCATGTGGGACATTTCGTGGCCCTTCATATCGCCGTAATCCTCATTCCCAGCAGGCATGCTACGCGTTTGGATCTCGCCCAGATCGAACTCTTCGCCGCCCTCTAGTTCCACTTTGAGGTCAAGGGATTCGCCGGGAGCGATGTGGTTTTCCATGTCCATGAGCATGAAGTGGTCACCACCAGGTGCCAGCTCGTGGGACTCGTCGGCTTTGACTACTAGTGGGCTCGACATTTCCTGCATCTTGCCATCGACAGTCTCATGCATCTGGTTCACCTTGGCATTGAGGCTGGTGGAAAAACCGGTGATAGCGATGTCCTTATCGGTATGGTTCACCAAGGTGCCAAAAATAGCAGTCATGTCCTTGTCCTCATTGGCGCGCACGACAGCATCCTCAAAGGTCAGTTCTTTAGATTCCGCAGCGGAGGATGTTTCCCCGACACTAGTGGAAGCATCCACCTTCGACTCGGTGGAATCATTTTGGTTTTGCGGTGAGCAACCTGCCAGGGCGAGGCCGGCCACAGTGAAGCCCACAAGGGCGATGCTAGAAATCTTGGACATTATTTTTCACCTTCCGAATCAATGCGACGAGACTTGGCAATAAATAGGGCAGCTACTGCGGCAATTGCCAAAACGCCGCCCACACCCAGGATGATTTTCAGCGCGGTCGGCAGGCCCTCATCCTCATCCTGGGACGATGATTCAGCAGCAGCTGCCTCGGTGCTCTCGGTGGGGTCACCTTTGACAGAAAATTCCACACCGCCGCGGGTAGCGTGTCCGTCCGAAGACGTGATCTGGAAACCCACCTGGTAATTACCCGGCCCAGGATGGACATCCGCAGGGGTCTCAATGGTGAGATCCCGCTCATGGAGCTTTGGTTCCTGGCTAAAAAGTTTCTCACCAGTATCCGCGTTGGTCACGGCAAAGGTATTGAAGTCTTCTTTGGGGATGCCAGAAAACTCGAGGGTGATTTCCTTAGGGAACTCATCGAGTTGGTCGCCGTCTTTGACCGAACCGCCAATAACGGAGTCGTGCGCGAATGCGGCCGGCATCGACCCGCCCAGAACCAGTGCTGCAGTGCCGACTGCTGCCGCCGTGCGGCGCAGCCAAGGTACGCGGTAGCCCATAGATAGCTCCTTTTGTGTTGAAAATGCACAAGTTGAATTGTCAGACATACTAGCCCCGCGACTTGCCAGAGCGGCAATCACAAAAGCAGAGCGTCGAGACATATGTCGGCTTGAACTGGGATCGAGTTCCACCTTCGCAATAAAAAGAGGTATTTATCACTATGTAAGGCAAGTTGACTCAATTCGAACGGGCCCTACCTTAGGAGCTCTCCATTTGTCGGGCATTAAAAAACGGACCAGAAGCCATCAGGGCAAAAATAACCAAGGTGGTGCCTACGCCGATAAGCGCCAAAGGCCACGCCGCGTTGCCGCTGCCGTCACCCGCATCTGCCGCATTAAGGCCCGCAAAGAAAAGAACAGTCCCAGAAACAAAAGACGCGAAGCCGCAAGCTCCAAGCAATAGCGGTACCACTAATGCGCGTAACATCTTTCCTCCTCCGCTGAGGGTTTTGACCGTGCAAAGGCAAGCGTATCGCACAAAGCGCAGAAGAAAACATAGAAAAAGCCACCCCGTTACAGGGGTGGCTATATGGAGCGGATGACGAGACTCGAACTCGCGACCCTCACCTTGGCAAGGTGATGCGCTACCAACTGCGCTACATCCGCACAACAAACCGGAGTTTGTTGCAGAGCCCCAAGTAGGACTCTCGTGCGCGATACTGGGATTGAACCAGTGACCTCTTCCGTGTCAGGGAAGCGCTCTCCCACTGAGCTAATCGCGCTTAATGCCCGAAGGCATTAAGAAGTTGAGGTGGAAACGGGAATCGAACCCGTGTGCACGGTTTTGCAGACCGTTGCCTCACCACTCGGCCATTCCACCGTGGCGATACCGCCTCACACAATACAGTGCTGGAGCGGATGACGAGACTCGAACTCGCGACCCTCACCTTGGCAAGGTGATGCGCTACCAACTGCGCTACATCCGCATGCGAAACCAGGCCCGGTTTCTAGGACAAAGTCCTTGTGCGCGATACTGGGATTGAACCAGTGACCTCTTCCGTGTCAGGGAAGCGCTCTCCCACTGAGCTAATCGCGCGCTATTCATTTAGAATCACTCTTCACAGGCGAACCCTTAGAAAAGCGTGGAGCGGATGACGAGACTCGAACTCGCGACCCTCACCTTGGCAAGGTGATGCGCTACCAACTGCGCTACATCCGCATTGCCCCGCGAACTTTGTACCGTTGCGGTGCGAGAAGAAACATTATCGTGCTCCGCGCCAGTTTCCAAATCCCCAGCCCAGCGGCATTCTTTCCGGCACCGATTTTTCACATTTGGGCCATCCCAAAACACACTGGTGTGATTCTCCCAAGACAGTGGACCGCAGGCCGCCTCCCCTTGATGCGCACTCCTGCCCAGCCAATTAGGTGTTTGAATTTGGTGCGGTGTAGATTTAGCCACCGCAAGGTCCTATAGCTCAGTGGGAGAGCGTTCCGTTCACACCGGAAAGGTCACTGGTTCAATCCCAGTTAGGACCACAATTTCCCGCCCACCGCTCCACTCCAAAGGGGCTTGGGCGGGTTTCTTTATATGCCTGTAAAGTGTCCCGACGTGTTGTGGATTCTCTTAGGCATTTTCGCCGGACTCGTTCTACCCGTTCAGACCCTGGTTAATACGCGCCTTCGCGCATCTACTGGCACGCCGTTTTCCTCTTCGCTCATCTCGTTTGCCGTGGGCACGATGACTTTGCTTGTCATTGCGACAGCCGTCACCGGCGGCGAGTTTGGTATTTCCCGTGCCTTTGGGGAACCGCTGTGGATTTGGTTCGGTGGCCTGCTCGGCGTGGTTGCGCTTACTGGAAATATCCTGTTGTTTCCTCATCTGGGTGCGGTCCAGACCGTAGTCCTTCCCATCGCGGGCCAAATCATGATGGGCCTTGTCATCGACCACTTTGGGCTGTTTGACTCCCCCACTTCCCCACTGTCCCTGATTCGCACTCTAGGTGCACTAGTTGTTCTCGGTGGAGTGATTTCTATTGTCGCCAGCCCCGGCGCGCCAACGAAGCAAGAAGACAGCGCTATGGCGTTGTGGCTGTGGCGCCTCGCAGGCTTTGTCTTTGGTTGCTTTACCGCAAGCCAATCCGCCATTAACGGCCACCTGGGCCAGATTACCGGGTCGCCCGTTAGTGCGGCTTTGGTGTCTTTTAGCATTGGCGTTTCCGCGCTCGTAATGCTCAATATTGTTTTGCGCTGGCGCCCTCGCATTGAGCGTCCCGAGGGAAAGGCTAACCCGTGGTGGATGTGGGCAGGCGGCGCCTTGGGAGCCTTGTTTGTCTTTGGCAACGCGGCCTTAGTACCGCAGATTGGCACTGGGCTTACTGTGGTGGCAACCCTTCTTGGTTCCATGTTGGGCTCCGTGCTCATTGATCGGATGCGGGGTGCCCGCGTCGCCATGCGCCAGGTAGCCGGCATTGCAGTGATCTTGGTTGGCGTAATACTCATCCGCCTAGTGTAAGCCCCTCTCCTGTGGCTATGCCCGGTACTTTGCCGTGCTGGGTATCTGGTGCCTTGACTAGGCTGGGAAGGCATGGATATCTCTTCGCTATTGGGCCCCGATTCCGGTGATGTATTCACCGTCCGCACGAATATGGTTAGCACGTTAACCGGCTCGGCAACCATGAACCACGTTTCCGAGGACATGGGAAACGACACTGACGGGCAGCTTTTTACTGCTCTACGTAACTGGGCAGACGTCGTGTTGGTGGGTGCGCAAACGGTGCGCGCAGAGGACTACTCCGGAGTAAAACCTAACGGGGTTGGTTCGCGGCCGACTCCTATTGCCGTGCCTTCCCGCAGCCTTGATTTCGATATCACCTCGGACTTCTTCACGGATTTTACTACCCCGCCCATCCTCCTAGTCCCCCATAGCAGCCGGGACGATCAAGAGCTCGCAAAGCGCATCGCGACCATCGAATCCACAGGCGCGGAAGTCTGCGATGCTGGCGAAGGAACCGTGCAGGACTACATATCTGTCTTAAAGGACCGCGGGTTTAAGCGCGTGCTGTGTGAGGGCGGGCCAGGAATGATTGGGCAGTTGGTAGATGTCGATGCCATCGACCAAATGTATTTGACCCTGGACCCACATCTATCTACCGGCGTGGAAACTCCCATGGCGACGTTTAAGGGCGAGCATTCCCATCGCCGCATGCAGTTAGAAAATGTCGCGACCGATCAGGATGGCACGGTGTTTCTGCGGTATTCCCGCGCCCGCTAGGCCGTAGACTAAGGGGCCGTGAATTCCCGTATCAATGCCGCTGCCTGGCCCGTGGCCATCCTGCTTGTTGTGCATCGCGTGTTCATCGTCGCGCGCAATGGCACGCCGACGGATGATTTCACCACCGTGTATAACGCTGTGGCACGCATGTCCACTGGCCAGCCGGTTTATGAGCAGGCTTATAACCACGTTGACCCGCTGTACCTGTATACCCCGGGGGCGACGCTGCTGCTCGCGCCGCTAGCTCATATTGATTTTTCGCTAGCACGGGGACTATTCATCGTCGCCAACGCTGCTGCAATCGTGGCAGCGCTAGCGGTGCTCACCCTTACGGTGGGCCGTAAACTTACTTCGGCAGTGTGGCCAGTATCTATCGCTTTGGCCTTTGTCACGGAATCGGTGACCAATACGCTCGCTTTTACCAATATCAACGGCATTCTCTTGCTATGCATGGCCGTGTTCTTGTGGGCTTTCGTGCGCGCCGAGCGCACCCCATGGCTGGGCTGGGTGGCAGGCGTGGTCATTGGCTTGGCCATCGTCATTAAGCCGCAATTTGCGCCATTGCTCTTCCTGCCCTTGGTCAAGCTGCAATGGCGCAGTCTTGCTACCGGCATTGGCGTACCGGTAATTCTCAACCTCCTAGCGTGGCCGCTCGTGCCGGGCGCTAGCGGCTTTGTGGATAACCTCCTGCCCTACCTCTCAGAAACCCGTGACTATGCCAATTCCTCCTGGGCAGGCTTCCACGCCTACGTTGACTTTGGCGCGGGACTGTATTGGACCGTGTGGTTGATTTTTGCCGCGCTTTCGGCCGCAGCGATTCTCGGGCTTTTGCGCTGGCGCAACTCCGACCCGACCTTGTGGGCACTGACGACGAGCGGGGCGATCATGGTGGGTATCTTCTTCCTGTCTTCCCTTGGCCAGCAGTATTACTCCATGTGGCTATTCCCATTGATGTTTACCGTTGTGCTCAAGCGATCGGTTTTCCATTCTGCGGGTGCGTGGTTTGCGGCCTTTTTCTATTTGGCTCCCGTTTCCTGGGCGTCTACAGCGCACCCGGATGCTGGTCGGTGGATGAATTTTTTCACGGCCACGGCGGGATGGGCGCTGCTTATCGTCGCAATTTTCGCTACGGTCGCCGGCTGGTGGCGTACCGCGCGCAGCACGGTTTAGACTCGGCCCATGACCGATTTCAAGCTCATTGCCGATACCGAATGGCGCCAGCGCTTAAGCCCCGAGGAATACTACGTCCTGCGCGAAGCCGGCACCGAGCCGCCCCACGTAGGCGAGTACACCAATACCACCACCGAGGGGGTCTATTCTTGCCGCGCGTGTGGAACGGAGCTTTTCCGCTCTACGGAAAAGTTTGAGTCCCACTGCGGCTGGCCTTCCTTTTTCTCCCCACTCGCAGGGGACAAAATCATTGAGCGCGAAGACAACTCGCTAGGCATGCGCCGTTTAGAGGTTTTGTGCGCCAACTGCGAATCCCACCTGGGGCACGTCTTTGAGGGCGAGGGCTACGATACCCCCACCGACTTGCGCTATTGCATCAACTCCATCTGCCTGGACTTGGAGGAAAAGCCGGTAGAAGGTGGCACCGCCTAAGGTGGCAGGCACAAGAAAGCGCGCCCCGTCAGCAGCCTAACGTGCAGGCTAGTGACGGGGCGCGGCTAAGAGGGGGACGTCGCCAAGCAGGGCTACTGCTGGGCGGCGTTACTTTTAGGGCAGTACTGCGATGAGCTCTGCTACGTCCTTGACGCGGCGGCCGGTGTGGAAAGGAATCTCCTCGCGCACGTGGTGGCGGGCCTCGGTGTAGCGCATCAGGTACATCAAGTCGACGATGCGGTGGAGCTCATCCGCCTCGAAGGCCAAAATCCACTCGTAGTCACCCAGGGCAAAGGCTGGGACGGTATTTGCGCGGACATCGGGGTAGTCGCGCGCCTGCATGCCGTGCTCCATAAGGATGCGGCGGCGCTTTTCATCATCCATGGTGTACCAGTCATAAGAGCGCACGAAGGGGTATACCGAGATCCACTCCTTCGGCTCCTCACCCATAATGAAGGAGGGCAGGTGGGACTTATTGAACTCTGCCGGACGGTGCAAGGAATTGCCCACCCAGGTCACTTCGCTGACTTGCCCCAGAGTGGTCTCGCGGCGGAAGTCCCCAAAGACCTTCTGCAGGTCAGAGAATTCCTCAGCGTGCCACCAGATCATGAAGTCGGCGGAATCGCGCATAGCCGTGAGGTCGTAAATGCCGCGCACCGTTACCTTCCCGGCCTTTTCCACGCCGGCAAAGAACTCCTGCGCTTGGGCGATGATCTCTGCTCGCTCAGTGCCGAGCGCGCCCGGAATCACCTTAAAAACCGCGTGCTGGGAATATTGCTGAACCGCGTTGAGTTCCTTGTAGTCGAGCTTTGCCATTGCGTTCTCCTTTGCAGAAGCCTTTGGGTTAACGAACATATCCATCATAAGTTGGATATAGAACGTTGTCACTTCCCGGCCACGAGGAGGACGACACGCCTCCGCATCGGCGCGCCTCCCCCAGCTAGAGGACGCGAAACTATAGCTTGAACGTCGTGAGCAATTCCGAATCGATCACCCCACGCAGCGCCGAGGCCTCCGCCCCCACCCCTTTGCACGGGCAGGCGGAAAGCCACGAGCCAGCCACCCCCGCCACTTTCACCCAAGCAGTGGAGTCCATGCACGCGGCCGACCTGCGCCCTGAGATCACCCTAGGCTCCATTCGCCCACCGCAACGCCTTGCGCCGTTTAGCCACGCTATCGGCCTCGAAGTGGGAAACGAAGACGACCCAGATATCGTGCCCACCGATGCAGAGGGCGACGCCTTTGGCCGCCTCATCCTGCTCCACGATCCGGGCGCTGAGGAAGCTTGGGAGGGCGCCATGCGCCTTGTGGCGTATATCCAGGCGGATATGGACGATGCCGTAGCAGGCGACCCGCTCTTGCCTGATGTGGCGTGGCAATGGCTCAATGAAGGCCTGGAAAAGGAAGGAGCCGACCACACCAATTTGGGCGGCACCGTCACCTCCACCGCGTCCGTGCGTTTTGGCGAGATTGGCGGCCCACCGCGCGCCTACCAGATCGAAATGCGCGCTTCGTGGACTGCCGAAGGCCTCGATCTCGCACCCCACGTGCAGGCCTTTGCCCAGGTATTGGCCAACGTTGCCGGACTACCCCCTGAGGGCGTCACCGAGCTCGGCCGCTAATATGCCAGAATTGCGCAGCCGGCCGCTCGAGGGCATCCCGCCGGTTCTTGCCACCCCGGAGGAATTCACCGCTGCCGCAGCCCGTCTCGCCGCGGGTACGGGCCCCTTTGCCATCGATACCGAGCGCGCCTCCGGCTATCGCTACGATGATCGCGCCTTCGTAGTGCAAATTCGCCGCCGCGGCGCGGGCACGATGCTTTTTGCCCCTGAGGGCCACCGCGAGGAGCTCACAGCCGCCCTTGCTCCAGTACTGAACGGCGCGGAATGGATTATTCACGCCGCCCATTCGGATTTGCCTTGTCTCGGGTGGCTCGGTCTCTTTCCCGGCTCCATCTTTGATACGGAACTGGCGGCACGGCTCGCGGGATTTGAACGGCCCAATCTGGGCACTGTGGTCGCAGAGCTTTTTGACGTCGAATTGGAAAAGGGCTACGGCGACGCCGACTGGTCCACCCCGCAGCTTAGCGAGGAACTCAAGGCCTACGCCGCGCTCGATGTGGAACTGCTCCTCGAGCTAGCCGACGCCCTGCGCGACATTTTGGCCGAACAAGACAAGATGGACTGGGCGCTGGAGGAATTTTCCGCCATAGTCCAGGAACATTCCGGAGACTTCGCTC
The DNA here is from genome assembly GCF_022347345.1 of Corynebacterium sp. ACRPJ. Lineage (NCBI taxonomy): Bacteria > Bacillati > Actinomycetota > Actinomycetes > Mycobacteriales > Corynebacteriaceae > Corynebacterium > Corynebacterium sp. ACRPJ. The sequence goes on along the minus strand of NZ_JAKRNC010000003.1, from coordinate 18,747 downwards.
CCCAGCAGCACACGTGGCGCGATCTGAAGGGCATCTCCAGTTTACGCAGCGGCAGTCAGCTCGCTGCTGCTCGAGCGCTGTGGGCTAAGCGCGACGCTATCGCTCGGCGCACGGACACTGCGCCAGGCCGGGTATTAGGAAATAAGACGCTGGTAGAAATTGCGCGCACCCTTCCCACCACCGCCGGCGAACTTACCCGCGTCAAGGGATTTCCTCGCCGTCGCAAGGGCGCGACTGCCCGGTGGATGGCTGTACTTAACCAAGCGCGCACCGTTCCCCCGCAGCAGCGGCCTCGCGTCCATCGCGCCCCACAACCGGTTCCTTCCAAAACCATCTGGGCCAAGGACTACCCGGACCTATGGGAGATATACCAAACTATCCGCGCGGATATCTCCGATCTCGCTACTGAACTCGGCATGCCATCCGAGCTTCTTATCCGCCCTGCCACTGTGCGTGCAGCGGTATGGGCGAAGGTAGGTGTGCGCGCCAATAAGCGCCACCGCGGACCTGATTCTGTCGCCGGCGCCATCCGGCAGCCTGGCGACGTCGCTGCCTTCCTGCGCGCGGAGGGCGCGCGCGAATGGCAAATAGAAATGACCGCCCCGATTATCGTGGACGGTCTTTTCTAGGAATATTTAGTGGGCTAGGTTTAGTCCTCTTCTCCTCGCGCGTTGGCATCAGCAGTGAGGTTTTCTAGCCACTCGCTTATCGACGCCGCCATAAGCTCAGGCGTCAACCCGAACTCTTCCAAAACCTCGCCGCGGGACCCGTGCTTAGGGAAGTAACCTGGGACGCCGAGTCGGCGCACAGGAGTATCGACCTCGGCTGCGCTGAGGGCCTCCGAAATCATGGAGCCAATACCGCCGCGTACAAGGCCGTCTTCTGCAGTAACCACCAAGTCGTGGTCAGCGGCGAGAGCCACCACAGAGCTTGCCACCGGCGCTACCCAACGCGGGTCAACAACGGTAACGTTCACACCCTGCTCGTCGAGCAGCTTCGCAGCCTCGATGCTGCGCGCGGACATGGCACCGATAGAAACAATGAGTACCTCAGGGGTGTCCTCCCCGGCATCGGCTTCGCCATAGTGCAGGATGTCTACGCCATCGCCCAACGTATCCACCGCTTCCATATCCGGCAGCAAATTGCCCTTAGGGAAGCGCACCACGGACGGGCCAGATTCAATCTCTAGCGACTCGCGGAAGAGCTCCCGCAGGCGCGCGCCATCGCGCGGGGCGGCAATATGCATTCCCGGCACGATGCTCATGAGCGCCATATCCCACACGCCATTGTGCGAAGCGCCATCGGAACCGGTAACTCCGGAGCGGTCAAGCACGATGGTTACCGGCAGCTTTAGCAGCGCAATATCCATAATGACCTGATCCACGGCGCGGTTTAAGAAGGTGGAATATACCGCCACGACGGGGTGCATCCCGCCAAGCGCCAGACCGGAGGCAGAGGTCATTGCGTGCTGCTCGGCAATTCCCACATCGAAGAACCGCTCTGGGAAGCGCTCTTGGAAGGGAGCGAGCCCAGTAGGACCTGCCATTGCGGCGGTAATGGCTACGATGTCATCGCGCTTCTCGGCAGCGGCTACCAGTTCCTCTGAGAAGGCGGCCGTCCAGCCAGGCTGCTTGGTGCCCTTAGCCACACCGGTGACCGGATCGATAGCACCGGTAGAGTGCATCTGGTCCTTCGGTTCATTGACGGCCGGGGCAAATCCGTGGCCCTTTTCGGTAACCACGTGCACGATGATGGGCCCGTCATAATCGCGGGCATAAGTCAGGGCATGTACCAAGCTATCGATATCGTGGCCATTGATGGGGCCGATGTACTTCATGCCCAGTTCCGGGAACATTTCGGTAGGCAAGACGGTGGACTTGACGCCCTCTTTCATGGCGTGCAAGGCATCAAAGGCACGCTCGCCTACCCATCCCATTTGCTTCAAGCGGCGCTTGCCCTGTTCCATGAGCTCGTCATAACCGTGCTGGGAACGGATACGGCCAAGGTTTTCGGAAATGCCACCGATAGTGGGCGAATAGCTACGGCCGTTGTCATTGACCACGATGACCGCATTGCGGCCCTTGTCCTCCGAGATATTATTTAACGCCTCCCAGCACATGCCGCCGGTGAGGGCGCCATCGCCGACAACACCGATGACATTGCGGTGACCGTCGCCGCGAATCTTGAAGGCCTTAGACAAGCCATCGACCGTAGACAGCGAGGCCGAAGCGTGGGAGGACTCGGTCCAGTCATGCTCGGACTCGCCGCGGTCCGTATACCCCGAAAGGCCATCCTTTTGCCGCAAGGTATCGAATTGATCCGTGCGCCCAGTCAGCATCTTATGCACATAGGACTGGTGCGAAGTGTCAAAAATAATGGGCTCGCGCGGAGAATCAAATACGCGGTGCAACGCAATGGTCAATTCCACCACGCCCAAGTTAGGCCCCAGATGTCCGCCCGTGACGGAGACCTTGTCAATGAGGCGCTGTCGAATCTCTGCCGCCAGCTCCTCAAGCTTGTCTGCAGACAGTGCCTTGAGGTCCTGCGGCGAGTTAATGGTATCCAAGATAGTCATGGAGCGGCCTTCAACTCCTTCTGTGCTTAGTTCTTCTTTTCTACCGTACCCGCGGCGGGCGGTGAATATTATATCGGTCAATGTTCCGAGAACGGCGCGGCAACGTGCAACACCCCGCCTCGGAGCCACAAAGGCTCATTAGGCAGGGGTAATGAGCGCAATCGTTTCAAAGTGGTGCGTTCCAGGGAACGCGTTAATGAGTGCCATCTTCTCTATTCCGTATCCGTGCTGGTTCCAGTATCCCAAGTCGCGCGCGAAGGTGGCGGGGTCACATCCCACGTGAACGACCGCCTGGGGTGCAGCGGCCGCCACGGAACGAATCACGTCCTCCCCTGCTCCGGTGCGCGGCGGATCAAGGACTACAGCGCCAGGCTTGGGAAGCTGGGCGGCGACCTGCTCCACCTTCGCGGACTTTACTTCCACATCGCAGTCCGCAAGGGCGGCCTGTTCCCCGGCCGTAGCCGCCGGTGAGTAATCCACGGAGATAACCTTGCCCTGCACGGCATGGGCCAGTGAGGGAACGAATAGGCCTACGCCGCCGTAGAGATCCCAGGCGGTGTGCTCTTGGTACTCGCGGCCCCCGAGCCACTCCTCTATCAGATCGGTATACGCGGCCGGTGCGTGGCTGTGGGCCTGCCAGAAGGCGGTAGCAGGAAAGCTAAAAGTCCGCCCGTCGACATGCTCGTGCACCTTGCCGCTGCCTTCTACCACCTCACGAATGGTCTCCACGCGGCGCCCGCGCGGGGCCTTGCGGGTTTCTACCACGTGGCGGTTGCCCTCGCCATCGAGAACGGCGATGACCTCGGCGCCTGGGGTAAACCGGCGCGCGCCCTCTCCAACGAGCCCTTCTGCCAATCCCGGAGCCAGCTGCGTACACGCAGCTTCCGTAATGAGTTCATTGGACCGACGCTGACGGGTTCCGGCGCGCCCTTGCTTATCGACGCCCCACCTCACCCGCGTGCGCCATCCCCGAACCGGCTCTAGGGTGTGCTGCTCAATTTTCAGTTCCTCGCCGGTGACAACGCCGGTTCGGCGCAGCTGATCCGTCAAGATCTCTGCCTTGATTCCGGTTTCAGCCGCGGGATCCAGCTCGTCAAAATCGCAGCAGCCTGCTCCTTGCGCGGCTGCAGGACAAAACGATGGAACGCGCAACGACCCAGGACTTAGTACACTTTCCAGCTCTGCCTTAATGAACGACTTTTTTACACGGCCGGCCGTAGCTTTTACGACGTCACCAGGAAAAGCGCGAGGAACGAATACCACTCGCCCATCCGGCGCCTGGCCAATTCCTTCCCCGCCGTGCGCCATGCGGTCAATGGTGACCTCAAGACTATCGCCGCGGCTCATCGTTGATTCAGTCATTTTCTGCCTCAGACTTTGGTTCTCGTTCTGCGTTAGTGTGCTCACCTGCGCCCGCCGCTGCGTCAACGGCTGCATCCGCGCGGCGCACCATCCACACGGTCAGCGCCGTAACTAGAAGCGTCAATGGCCACCCCATCAAGATTCGGGTCACCCCTAAGGCCGTGGTTGCATCCGCATCATAAATGGCGCGCTGAATAACAAAACGGGCCAGGAAGATAACCGCCCACCCACCAGTAGCGATGGCATAGGCCCGGCGCGCCTGGGCAACCTTTTGCCACTGCATTTCCTCGCCATTAATCCCCTTCCAGATGACACCCACAGCGGGCCACCGAAAGAGGATTGATAGTACCGCGGCAATACACAGCGCCAACGACATCCAGATGCCGTACAAGAAATACCCTTTGGCATCACCGGTAAACCAGGCGATGGCTGCGCAAAGGGCCACTCCCAGCAGACCCGATATGGCTGGCTGCAGGGTCTCTTTCCGGATTACCCTCCAGAGTGCAATAACAACGGCCACGCCGAGCGCCGCTGCCAAGGCTGGTCCCAGCCCAAAGAAATTATTGACAGGAATCAGCACAATGACCGGCAAAGTAGCCGACACGAGCCCTGATAAGCCACCCATTTGCTCCAGCAAGGTGGGTTCGGCAGCAGACTCCTCAGAGTCCAGGTTCTTAGCGTCCGGGGAAGGTTGCGGCGAGGAAGAATGTGTCACGTGGTTTACTGCTTTGCCTAGTTCTTGGAATTAGGTGCAGATCCCTCATCGGGATTCTGCGGGGACGATCCATTTTCACCCTGTTGTGGGCTGCCACCCAAATCGCGCAAGTGTTGTTCCGCCTCTGCTTCTGCCGCAGGGTCAGGGCCGCCCACGCCGTTTTCTGGGTGGTCTTGAGCATTAACGGCTGCCTGCTGTTCTTGCTGGCGCTGGTCCATGGCCTGCTTGACCTGCTCTACCAGCTGCTCGGGCATGATGACTGGCAAAGCGTTTCCTGCCAGGATGGGGTCTTCTCCGCGGTAGACGAAGGTACGGGCGGCTACCTCGCGAGCCATGTCTGCGAGGTCGGCTTCCATACCGGCCGGCGCGGCCAGGGTCATGCGCAGCATCCAGCGCGGACCATCTGCGCCGATAACGCGGACCTGGCCGTTGTCGTTCTTGCCCACGACCTCAGCACCCCAAGGCCCCGGCTCGGTGGTGACGGTAAGTCCGTCGCGGCTCATGCCCTCCTTAATTTCCTCCACGGATTCTGCCCACTGGCCTGGCTTACGTGGGGCGGCAAAGGCTACGGGAGTAATTCGGCCTACCTTGGTCACGATGTGCAGCATTCGTGGGCCTTGTTCGCCCATTTCTACCTGTACCTGGGATTCCTTTGGCAGTGGGATGCGCAGGGAACCCAGATCTAGTACGCCAATGGAAAAGTCGCTGAAATCGAAGGTCTCGATATCGACGGAGTCACCATCAAAGGGGCCGGTCTGGCCATTGATGGCATCATGGGCGAATTCGCGGGGTTCGTTTCCAGAAGCCGCCGCAGCGTCTGCCGCGGTGTCGCCTACTGGAGCATAAGTCTCCTGCGCCTCCGCATCCGCGGACGTGGGGGCCGCCGGCTTTTCGCTTTGTGCTGCAGGCTTGTCCTGAGCCTTCTTTTCTTCGTCGTTCTTCTTGCCAAAGGGCCAGATTCCCATGGGTGCTACGTCCTTTCTAAAAGTTTCGTTGAGTCTCTACTGCTTTAACTACACACCGGTAGAGCCATAGCCACCGGCTCCGCGGACGGTGTCATCCAATTCTTCAACCTCAGCAAACCCCACCAGCTCTACGCGCTGGACCACGAGCTGAGCGATGCGCATTCCGCGTTCGATCTCAATGGGAGTGTGCCGGTCGTGGTTGATGAGGCAGACCTTGATCTCCCCGCGGTAATCGGCATCTACCGTGCCCGGGGTATTGACAACGGAAAGCCCTTGCTTGGCGGCTAGTCCGGAGCGCGGGTGAATTAAGCCGACCGTTCCTAGTGGCAGCGCAATGGCAATCCCGGTGCCGACGAGGGCGCGCTCGCCGGGTTGCAGGGTAAGAGCTTCGGCTGCGTAAAGGTCTGCACCGGCGTCACCACGGTGGGCACGGTGCGGTAATGGAAGCTCCTTATCCAGGCGCTTGACTTTAACGTCCCCAAAGGGGCTTTCTGGTTGAGAATGCGGAATCGAGTCAGTCACCTGGCCAATCCTACCTGCCTTGGGAGGTTCATTCTGCGGCGCGTGTGGTCTAGACTGACTAGACGTGTCTGATACATCTGCTACTTCCGCAACTCCGGCACCGTCAAGCGCCGCTTCGCCACAGGGCACGGTGGACTCTCAAGTGCTCTACCGCGAACGCCAATGGGTCCCTTGGTACTTTTGGCTTTTTGCAGCCGCCATCGTGGCACTTACTTCCGCTACCGCCGGCCTTAACCGCTCCATGTGGTGGACCATTATTCCCGCGATCCTCCTTGGCGCTATCGCAGTGTGGGTACTTATTACCTGGTCCAATACGGTCATCAAGGTAGAGCGTGACCCGGATGGAACGCGTTGGCTCACGGTCAAAGATGCCCAGTTGCCCAACGACGTCGTGTCGCGGTCTATCACCGTTCCGAAATCTGCGCGGCGCAATGCGCTGGGTCCACAATTCGATCCCGCGGCGTTTTTGGTCTCCCACGCTTGGGTCGATGAGCACGCCATGATGGTGCTCGATGATCCAGAGGACGATACTCCTTATTGGCTTATCGCCTCGAAGGATCCGGAGGCCTTGCTCCACGCCTTTGTTCCGGAGCAGCACTAATCTTTATTGACTTTGCACACCACCAAAATTTTGGTGGTTGCTACAGCAAACCCCGCACTCGGCACGTAGAAGGTTGCCAAGTGCGGGGTTTCGTTTCTGGTGCGTATTCCCTGATTTCTAGTGGTCGTGGAAACACCTGACATGGGTTAGGTGATTGTGTGAAGTCGAAATGGGTTCCGGATCCTGCTGTTGTGGCGCGGTTTGCGTCGTTGGTTCGGGCTGGTAGTTCAATACGGACGGCTGCTGGGGTGGTTGGTTTAGCGCGGTCGGTGGCGTATCGGCTTGCTGGTGAGTTGGACTTGCCGCGCAAGCGCCGCAGGACTACTGGCTCGGCTGATAGTCAGGAAATAGCTCGCCTGTGGCTGGAAGGTGTGGCACCGATGGATATTGCGCGCCAGCTTTCTATAGGCTCTTCTCCGGTGTACCGCATCGGTATTGAGCTTGGTTTGTGGAAGCGCAATCCACATGGCCGCAAAGCTGCGGCCACAACTGGCCGGTGTAGTTATCTGCAATTGCGCGCGAATGCTTTAGGCCGCAAAGATGCCGCTTTAGCCTGTGGCATTCATCCGCGTAGTGCTGCTGATATAGACAAAGGTGTCATTAAGCTTTCCACTGGACGTGTGCCTTTTGTCCCGGCTGGCCCAGATGTGGCGCTGTATAACAGGCTTATGCAGGTAGTTGAGTACGTTGATGGTCGCCAAGCAGTCCCAGTCCAGGTTATTTCCCAACAGCGTATCGATAGGCGTATTTCTTCGCGCTACTTATCGGTAGAAGAGCGCGAGCTCATCTTTGATCTTGACCGGCAAGGCAAAGGTATACGTGAGATAGCTCGGCGTCTTCAGCGCTCTGCTGGCACTATCAGCAAGGAACTTAAACGCAACCGGGATGAGTTTGGGGTATATCTTCCCACGCATGCGCACCGTAAATCGGTGTTGCGTAGGTTTAGACCGAAACAGCGCAAGATTGATGCCAATCCACGCTTGCGCACGGTGGTCTGGGAAATGGTAAAAGACAGGTACTCGCCAGAGCAGATTTCTGGGCGGTTGCGCAGTTGCTACCCCGGTGATGAGACTATGTACGTGTGTCCTGAAACGATTTATCAGTCTTTGTATTTCCAGGCTAAAGGTGAGTTGAAAAAGGAAGTCGCTGCTGCACTGCGTCGCGGTCACGCCCAACGTCGACCTCGTGGCACGCGCAGTGCCCGCAGGCGGTTTGTTGACCCTATAGTGATGATTTCCGACCGGCCAGCAGAAGTAGACGACCGAGCCGTACCAGGTCATTGGGAAGGCGACCTCATTTTAGGCGCGGGCAATAAGTCTGCAATTGGGACTCTCGTAGAACGAACCACGCGCTATGTCATCTTGCTGCATCTACCTAATGGGCATAATGCTACCGAAGTAAATGAAGCACTTACTAAAGCGATCGCTGGCTTGCCAGATCATCTCAAAGGATCACTTACCTGGGATCAGGGAAGTGAAATGGCCTGCCATAAGGCCTTTTCTGTAGCGACAAACTGTCCCGTGTTCTTTTGCGATCCTGGCTCGCCGTGGCAGCGAGGCACCAATGAAAACACCAATGGACTACTTAGGCAGTACTTCCCTAAAGGAACAGACCTAAGCGTTCACAGTGCAGCGGACCTAGAATTCGTCGCCATGCAACTCAACCGCCGCCCCCGCAAAACCCTGGGCTTTCAAACACCAGCCGAGAAAATGGCCGCACTGATAAACTCAACCGAAACATAAGAAGTGTTTCCACGACCACTAGAATCCGCCTTCCTTTTAGGCGCAATCCTTGCAGATTGGCTGGCCGTCCTCTTCGTGGGAGTAACGCTTATTGGACTGCACTAGGAAACACGAACCACAGGTAAACTCATTTTCCTGACGTGGAACTACCTCAACATTAAGCTCCTCGCCAGTGAGGTCTACTGATGGCGGCTGGAAGGCTTCGACGATTTCTCCGTCATCGTCCATGCCGTTGTTATCGCTCTCAGCGGCTTTGAGTCCTTCTAGGGAGTCAGTTTCGAGTTCATCTTCCGCGCGCCGGCGCGGTGCGTCATAATCGGTGGCCATAATGCACGCCCCTAATGGTCAAGTTGCTTTAAGGAATGGGTATTTATCGATCGCGCATAGTAAAGCACAAATGGCTAGATGTCATCTCACCGCTCGCCGGCGTGGGAAACTATTACCCCCGCAGCGCGTCCGTGGCCCCGTGCGCTGCTAAAAGCTTTTCGAATGCGGGGGCCAAATCTGCCCCCGCGGCCCAGGTAAGTTCACCGTCAGCGGAGCCTTTATCAAAGCCTGGATGGCGCACCACCGCACCTGCCTCGCGAGCAATGATTGCCCCGGCAGCGAAGTCCCACGCATTGATGCCGTGTTCAAAGTAGGCATCAACGGTTCCCTCTGCCACCCTGCATAGGTCGAGCGCTGCAGCGCCGATGCGGCGAATATCATGCACATTAGGCAGGAGCTTGGTGAGAAGCTCGGCTTGGGCTGCTCGCCGGTCAGCTTCGTAACCAAAGCCGGTAGCTACCAAAGCCAAGGCAGGATCTTGTGTCTGGCCACACCGCAGTGCGTGCTCAATTCCGTCTGGGCCGGTGACCGTGGCGCCTTGGCCGGCTGCGGCAGCATAGGTGCACCCACGCGCCACGTTGACCACCGCGCCAGCGACGAGGTGCCCTTGGTACTCTGCACCAATGGATACGGCGTAATCCGGCACCCCATAGAGGAAATTCACGGTGCCGTCAATCGGATCGACAATCCAGGTAACGCCACTGGTCGATTCCTCATTGGCGCCTTCTTCGCCAAAGATTCCATCCCCGGGCCGTTGGGTGCGAATGGTGGTGGCAATGAACTCCTCTGTCGCGGTATCGACCTCCGTTACGGGATCTACGTCGCTGGACTTGGTGTGGGTATGCGCCGCGATGCCGTCACCTGCGACTAGTTCTGCGCGGCGCGCAGTAATTAATTCCGCAGCGCGCGTGGCGATAGAAACGGCAAAATCCCGCAATTGGAGAAAATCGATCTGCTCAGTCATGCCAACTATTGTGCCTTCTTCTAGACTGTCGGGCATGACTACTCTTTCTGGCCATTCCTTTGGCATCGATATCGGAGGCTCCGGCATTAAAGGCGCTGAGGTGGACCTTGCCACCGGCGAATTCGTGGGCGAGCGTTTGAAGATCGCCACCCCACAGCCGTCTACGCCGCATGAAGTTGCCAAGGTAGTAGCCCAAATCGTGCAGGAAAAGCAGTGGGACGGCCCCGTTGGCATCACCCTGCCTTCCGTGGTTCGCAACCAGGAAGTCGAGACTGCGGCAAATATTTCCAAGGATTGGATTGGGGTCAACGCCACAGAGCTCTTCGCGGACTACCTGGATGCGGATTTTGCCGTGCTTAACGACGCCGACGCGGCGGGACTAGCCGAGGTTGCCTACGGAGAGGACATCGCCAAGCAGGGCTCCGTAATCTTCCTAACCCTGGGCACCGGTATCGGTTCGGCCTTCTTCCTAGACGGCCAGTTGTTCCCGAATACCGAATTGGGGCACCTCACGGTGGGCGGTGACGAGGCTGAGAAGATTGCGTCCTCGGCTGTAAAGGACCGCGAGGAACTCAAATACAAGCAGTGGACGAAGCGACTCAACAAGGTCCTCGCGGAATATGAAAAGCTTTTTAACCCGCAGGCCTTCCTCATCGGGGGTGGGATTTCCCGCAAGTTTGAAAAATGGGGCCCACACCTTGATATTGAAACCCCCGTCATGCCTGCACAACTGCGCAATCGCGCAGGAATTGTCGGAGCTGCGATGGCGGCGGTAGACGGTTTGAAACCGTAGTATTCACGCACTGCAGGTGACCCTATCCACCGGCAGATTGGAAAGATCCTCTATACTGGGCGGTCGATCCTAAGTTAAATAGCTCTAGGGCGTGTCTGGCCTGCATAAGGCCACAACGCGTTAACATCACACTGATGCACGAGCGCCCGACTAGGGCGCACTGAGCTGTTTCAATCAAGAAGTTAGTCGAAAGGGCGTACGTGGCAGCCACTGAATCTTCAGACCAGGCACTCGGCGAGGGCGAAAACGCCGCTGAGGCATCTACTCCTGCAAAGAAGACCGCCAAGAAGACGGCAAAGAAAACCGCGAAAAAGACGGCTAAGAAGACGGCCAAAAAGACCGCTAAGAAAACAGCCAAGAAAACCGCGAAGAAGACCGCCAAAAAGTCGGCCAAGAAGACCACTAAGAAGTCTGCCAAAAAGGCCACTAAGAAGACGGTCCGCAAATCCGCGGCAAAGAAGCAGGAATCCACAGCCGAGTCCGAAAAGCAGGCACAGCCGGAAGCAGAAGAGGAGCTCGAGGAGGACGAGCACGACGAGGACGTCGACTTCGATCCCACAAATGCGGACATCGAAGACGATGATGACTTCGACGCCGGCGAAGACCTCGAAGACGATGATCTCGAAGAGGATTTGGACGACGACGATGAGGAAGAAGAGGAAGACTCCTCTTCCGTCTGGGACGAGGAAGAGTCCGCTGCGCTGCGTCAGGCCCGCAAGGATGCGCAGTTAACCGCCTCTGCTGACTCCGTCCGCGCCTACCTCAAGCAGATTGGTAAGGTCGCCCTGCTCAACGCCGAGCAAGAGGTTTCCCTGGCCAAGCGCATCGAGGCTGGCCTGTACGCACAGCACCGCATGGATGAGATGGAAAAGGCCCGCGCCGAAGGCGATAAGGCTGCCAAGCTCTCCCCCATGGAAAAGCGCGACCTGCGCAGCATCGCCCGCGATGGCCGCAAGGCCAAGAACCACCTGTTGGAGGCCAACCTGCGTCTGGTGGTTTCCTTGGCCAAGCGCTACACCGGCCGTGGCATGGCTTTCTTGGACCTCATTCAGGAAGGCAACTTGGGTCTTATCCGCGCGGTGGAGAAGTTCGACTACACCAAGGGCTATAAGTTCTCCACCTACGCCACGTGGTGGATCCGCCAGGCCATTACCCGCGCCATGGCTGACCAGGCTCGTACCATCCGCATCCCAGTGCACATGGTGGAGGTCATCAACAAGCTGGGCCGCATCCAGCGCGAGCTCTTGCAGGACTTGGGCCGCGAGCCTACCCCGCAGGAGCTGGCGAAGGAGATGGATATCACCGAGGAAAAGGTGCTCGAAATCCAGCAGTACGCCCGCGAGCCCATTTCCTTGGATCAGACCATCGGTGACGAAGGCGATTCCCAGTTGGGTGACTTCATCGAGGACTCCGAGGCCGTCATTGCGGTCGACGCCGTATCCTTCACCTTGCTGCAGGACCAGCTCCAAGACGTTCTGACTACACTGTCCGAGCGTGAGGCCGGCGTGGTTCGCCTCCGCTTTGGCTTGACCGACGGTATGCCGCGCACTTTAGACGAGATCGGCCAGGTCTACGGAGTTACCCGCGAGCGCATTCGCCAGATCGAGTCCAAGACGATGTCGAAGCTGCGCCACCCCTCTCGTTCCCAGGTACTGCGCGATTACCTCGACTAAGAGGCCAAGCTTGCCAAGGCAAGCGACAAGACGCACACGCTTGCCGACGCCGCCCTCGCCTCCCCCGTTAGCTCTAAGGTGCGGAGGGACGCGAGGGCATTTTGCATCTGTGGCACAAGCAAGAGTCCCAAGGATGAGTCCTAAGCCTTAACGTCATGGGTTCGCAGCCAGGCAACAGATGCAATCCAAGCTCCGATGACGAAACAGATAGAAACAGCCATCCTGAACGCGATACCGCGCACATCAGGAGTATCATCTGCGCCGAAGGCGGTACTGCCGAGCGAAATCGTCGACGTAACCATAGCCGGTGGCAGCAGCATCGGGATGAGCCGAATACCGCTGTAGAGAATTCCAACTGAGACAATCGCGCCCACAAGTGAAATCGCCACGGGCGTGGCAAAGCTGCGAAAGATCATCGAGAAAAAGGATTGCCAGGCCCCGACTGCGAACGCCGGGATGATTGCTAAGAACAGCGCGCTCAAGTTGAGAGGCGAAATCTCTCCCTGTATTCCTAAGCCGCGTCCAATGCCTAAGGCCAGCGCGATGAACACCGCCTGCATTAGCGCGATGAGGACCATGATGGAGAAAAGCTTGGCCGCGACTACTTCTCCCGCCGAGCGCGGTGAGGTCAAAATAGTGTTCCAATTGTGGTTGCGGTGTTCCAGGCGCCAGGCAGCTGCAGCGATGATGGCCACTCCCACAGTCATAAAGATTAAGCCGTAGAACAGCGTTGCTTGGGAAAGATAGCTTGCCCATCCGGCATTAAGTGACGCCAAGTTAGCGTGATAATTCGCGGCACCAATGCCGACTGCTATAGACGGCACGAGGAAGATGACAGCCCATACGTAGGAGCGTCGAAATTTCAGCAGGTCGATAGCAAACATGAACTTATTCCTCCTGGGAGTCAAGCGTGCGACAAAGCACGGTGAAGATGACGGTTACAACGGCGATGAACAGTGCCCATGGAATCCACAGTGGTTCGATGCTCACCAGGCCTTCGGGGCGGAAGGTAAATGGGGATAAGACTGCGTAATAACCGAAGGGATTAATGAGCGTGACCGCGGTTGGAGAAAGCATTCCTGCCACACCGAGGAAGCCGCCTACTACCCCAGTGCTGAGCACCACGAGCTGGGATTCCACGCGTGCTGCCTGCCACAAGAAAATCGCCATCAGTGCGCACGAGGTTCCATATAGACCAGCTGCTGTGAGAACCCATGTGCCGGGTGAATCAATCGACTGTGCGCCAAAGAGGAATGGAGTGGTCAAGACCGAGAGCAATTCAACTACCTTTACTGCGGCTAGGACAAGGGCTAAAGCTGCGAACTTCGCGCGGAGCAGACCACCGCGGCGGTATCCGGCGATGGAATTAAGCCGCCAGCCGCCGTGGAGATGCTCTACATCGGCTGCGCGGCTGGCTAGCAATGCCACCTGCACCGGAGTGAGGAAGGCCGTCACCATGATGTAACCAAGGAGATGTCCGCCCCATTGACTATGCGGATCTTGCTGAAATTGTTCGGCGGTGTGCTCACCCACCAGATTCATACTGGAAAAGGCAACGATGGCGAGCGTGACAGCAAGGGCTAGCGGCAGCATCCGGGTATGCCGCATCTTGGCATATTCATTCTGCAACATCATTGCAAGCCACCTCGTCCCGTAATCGAAATGAAGATCTCTTCGAGACTGCGGTGCGTTCTTAGCACCTGGTAGATGGGCACGCCATGGTTGACGAGCTGCGTACAAGCCCCCGCGACGTCGCGCTCGCTTAAGTTCGGGACCCGAATGCCACCTTCTACAAAGCGCACTGAGATACCCGCGAGTGCTTGCGCCGCTTCCTCGGGGTTCGGGGTTTCGATAAAGACTTCAGGCGGCTGGGAATGGAAAAGCTCCTGCTTTGTACCTTGGAAGAGCAACTGCCCGCGATTGATAATGGTCAGCTCACTAGCCATCTTTTCGATTTCCGAGAGAAGGTGGCTCGAAACCAATACGGTTCGCCCCTCATCGGCAGCGAGGCTGACGATGAGATTGCGAATCTCTTCGATGCCGGCAGGGTCAAGACCGTTCGTTGGTTCATCAAGGATCAGAAGCTGCGGGTTACGAATCATAGCCATTGCGATGCCGAGGCGCTGCTTCATGCCCAAGGAATAGTTCGCTACTTGCTTGTCCAGCTGCTTTTCCAGCCGCACGAGGTGCACTGCGCGATCGATGTCTTCTGCCTCAGCGCGTAGAAGCCGCGCAGCGATGCGCAAGTTCTCTCGCCCGGTGAGGTGCAAATAGGCCGAAGGCTGCTCGATGAGCGAGCCGGTGCGGGCCAAGGCCCGGCTGCGCGTCTTAGGCCCGAAAGGCTCGCCGAACAAACTGATGCTTCCCTCAGTCGGCTTTGCCAGACCCAAAAGCATTTTCATGGTCGTGGACTTGCCCGAACCATTCGGCCCCAACAAACCGTGAACGACACCGTGGCCGATTGCCATATCAAGGCCGTCGACGGCCTTGAATCCTTTATATTCCTTGGTCAAACCCTGAGTTTCGACAACATATTCTGTGCTCATAACTCAATCGTTGCCCGGCGCGCCTACGCCGCACATCGCCGCGAGGCACGATTTTGCGAGTCATACCGGGGTATTAGGAGCTAAGCAGGTCAGCACGGGAGACAACTCCTGTGCGATAGGCGAAAAGAGCTGCGTGTACACGGTCCCTAGAACTCGTCTTGGCGAGCACTCGTCCAACGTGCGTCTTGACGGTCGGCATAGAGATGAACATCCGCTCACATATCTCTGTGTTTGACCATCCCATCCCGATTGCTTCAAGGATTTCTTGTTCACGGGCAGTCAGCGATTCAAGTACCCGACGGTCTGCGCCGCTAATACTCAGCGTGTCCGTGGATTCATCCCTCATACTGTGGACAAGGCGCTTAGTGGCGCGGGGTGAGATTACCGCGTCTCCGCGATAGACAGTGCGCAACGCGCTTAGTAGCTCCTCTGGCTCTGCGTCCTTGAGCACGAAGCCACTCGCTCCTGCTCGCAGCCCGGCTACTACATAGTCTTCGTCATCGAAGGTTGTCAGAATGATGACCTTCATCTCTGGAAGAGTGGATGCGATCTCAGCAGTGGCGCTAATTCCATCGCGGACAGGCATCTGTACATCCATGAGCACCACATCAGCAGGCGTGGCCGCGCATTGGGTCAGCGCATCTTCGCCATCGTTTGCTTGCCAGATAACATCCATGTCTGGCTGCGAACTAATGATCTGGGCAATCCCGTGCAGGAAGAGAACCTGGTCGTCTACCAATCCGACTTTCATTGCTTACTTCCTCCTACGGTGGGTAACTCTGCTTCTACTATCCATGTGCCAGCATCACTGCGCTGTTGGAAGGTTCCTCCAACCAATTCCGCTCGTTCCTTCATGCCAGCAATGCCATGTCCCTCGCCTCGAGCATCACCCATATATCCATTGCGCACCTCAAGGCGGACGATACCTTCAAGCCATTCGACTAGTACGTCTGCTTGCCCGCCACCATGTTTGTTCGCATTGGTCAAAGCCTCTTGGACAATTCGGTACAGACTTAGTGACGTCGCGGCGGAAAGTTCTTCAGGTGGCGTTCCTGTGCAGCGATATCCCGCAGCAATGCCAGCGCTTCTAACGCTGTTAATGAGTTCTGGAAGATCACCGAATCCCGCCATCGGTTGAGTGCCGCGCTTTTCCCCTGTGCGCAGCAAGCCCACGACTCCCCGCATCTCCCTCAAAGAGGTCCTTCCCACGCGGGAAATAGACTTCAAAGCTTCTTCTTGCGCTTCCGTGTCTTTGGTGTAGAGCGCCCCATCGGCCTGGGCAACTATGACCGATAGCGAGTGCGTGACGACGTCATGGATCTCACGTGCGATAAACGCCCGTTGTTCCGTCGAGCTTTTCTCGAATTCCAGGCGTTGTTTCTCTAGAGCACGCGAAATCTCCCGTGTGCGTTCTTCCTCTGCTCTCCTACGCAGTTCACCCACAAGCATGCATACCGCAAGGACCAGTAGGCTCCAGCCCACGACGAAAAGGCGCCGCGCAATATCCTGTGCTGCTTCCTGTACCGTTTGGCTCACCCAAAATACGCCGATAAAGTCCGCAGCAAGCATCCCTATAGTCATTATTCGACGCAGGGGATCTTCCAGCCTGCGGCGAATAATGTAGGCGACCTGCCCCGCAAGGATTATGATGCCTACAGTGAGTTCCACCTGGAAAAGGCTGGCGAAGAGCACCATTGATGCAACGAAGACCACCAGGCGCGGCCACCGCCTGCTTATAATTGGCATTAGCACGACCAAGGCGATAATCAGGTAGTCAAAGAGCGGCCGGGACATCAGCTCCCTACCGATGAGAGACGCCGCTCCGCACAAAAGCGACACCGCAAGGTCACGAATCATTCGCCTATCAGAAAAGACTTCCACGCCTCTACGCTATCCGGTTCGACGAGTTAAGTAGTCATGCCTGAGTACGATTCCGTCGGCCATTTTTATCCAAGGCCGGGTCTAGATAGACCTCCTTCCCCACAAATTCGGGAAGCCAAAGGTAGGAAAACTGCGCCCCGCTCTGTGAACTGGCCCCCAAAAGTTGGACTGGTTTAATTCTAGGCGGTGAGGGGTTCAAGGGCCTGATTCCGATATTGCATCGGGGTCAGGCCCTTGAGTCGTTGTTGGATGCGTTCGGTGTTGTACCACTGGATGTACTCGTCGATCGCTTGGGTGAATTCCTCGACGGTGTCAAAGACTTCCCCGTGGTACATCTCGGCCTTCACGTGCCCGAAGAAGTTCTCCATTACTGCGTTGTCGTAGCAGTTGGCTTTACGCGACATCGACTGGACACCGCCGTTGTCACCGATCAGGTTACGCCAGGAGGAATGCTGGTACTGGAATCCTTGATCGGTGTGCATCATCCACCCAGGCTTCGGCGCACAGGCCGCAATCGCCTTAGTCAAGGATTCGGCGGTAAACGCTGCCGTCGGCGATGTAGCCACGGTGTGGGCGACGATTGAGCGGTCGAACAAGTCCATCACCGGTGACAAATACACTTTTCGGCCTGCGACCCTAAACTCGGTGACGTCGCTGACAAAGACGGTGTTTGGCTTATCTGGGGTGAACTTGCGGTCAAGCTTGTTGTCAGCAATGCGACTTTTAGTTCCTGCGTAGGAAATATACGGTCTGCGTTGGCGGATCTTGGCCCGAAGCCCCATCTGGCGCATGAGTTTGTAAACGAGTTTGTGGTTGACCACCCAGCCCTTGTTGCGCAGGTCCAGCAACACTCGCCGGTAGCCGTAGCGATGCTTGTTAGCCTCGAAGCTTTCTAGGATCGCCTCCTTGATCGCAGCGTGCTTATCTGGCTCGCTGAGTCGTTTCTGGTGGTAGAAGAATGTCGCCCGCGGCATACCGGCTGCCTCTAGGAGGTCCTCCAAGCGGTGGTGAGACTTGAGGATGACGATCGCTTGGACTTTCAGGCGCGTCCCTGATTCCTCAAGTCCCGCAATTTTTTTAGGTAGGCATTTTCGGCCCGCAACCGTTCGTTTTCGCGACGTAGCTTATCTTCTTCAGAAAGCACTTTCGGCTTAGCTGAACCTTTAGGCCTGCCCTTCGGCTTCGGTTTTAAGGCGTCATCGCCGCCTTTGCGCCATTTCCGCGACCAATATCCAACCACTTGGTCTGACGACAGGCCAAACTCACGGGCAAGACTCATCTTTGACTCGTGAGGTTACCCTCGAGTAGTGGACACCCTATTTGTGCGGATCTTGTGTCCGTAGGAGAGGATGTTCATTGTGAGTCAACAGCGCAAGAAATACACGCCGGAGTACCGGCGTGAAGCCGCAAACCTGGTAATCGAGTCGCAGCGCCCGATTGCTCATGTGGCTAAGGAGATTGGTGTATCAGCCACAATTTTGGGCAGGTGGGTCAAACTCGAGCGTGAGCGCCGTGGAGCATCAGATGGGATGAGCGAGGCGGATCTTCGTGCTGAGAATGCTCGTCTGCGCCGTGAGCTGGCGGAAGCCAAGATGGATAATGAGTTTTTGTCAAAAGCGACAGCCTTCTTCGCTGCGAAGCAACGCGAGCAGAAAAGTTCGAATTGATGCGGCAGGAGAAGGCGAACTACAGCATCAAACGTATGGCACGGCTATTAAAAGTGTCTCGGTCTGGATACTACAAATGGTCTCATACGCAGCAGAAGCGGCTATCCGGCGACGATGATCGCGCAGCATTCTACGACGATGTTGACCGTAAGATTCATCAGATTTGGTCGGACTCCGACCAGGTTTATGGTGCTCCGCGGATCACCGCAGAACTTATCGAGCGGTACCACATTTCGCTTAATCGTAAGACTGTGGCTAAACGAATGCGCATGATGAGCATTGAAGGGATTTCCCCGCGGGCCTTTGTCCCAGTGACAACGGTCCAAGCCAAACGTAAGTCCACGCTTCCTGACCTGGTCAAGCGCATGTTTGATACCGGTGAGCTCAACCGAGTGTGGATGTCGGATATTACCT
>NZ_JAKRNC010000039.1:0-683 GCF_022347345.1 Corynebacterium sp. ACRPJ | reverse complement strand
TTTTTGTCAAGTTCACTTGTGTGGCCATCTGCGCTTTTTGGTGTGGGTGGTTTGTGTGTTCGTTATTAAGGGCGCATGGTGGATGCCTTGGCATGCTGAGCCGATGAAGGACGTGAAAGGCTGCGTTAAGCCTCGGGGAGTTGTCAATTAAGCGTTGATCCGAGGATGTCCGAATGGGGAAACCTGGCCCTGGTTATGTGGGGTTACCCTTCAGTGAATTCATAGCTGTTGTGGGGGTTTACGCGGGGAAGTGAAACATCTCAGTACCCGTAGGAGGAGAAAATAATAATGATTCTGCTAGTAGTGGCGAACGAACGTGGATGAGGCTAAACCGTGTGCATGTGATACCTGGTAGGGGTTGTGTGTGCGGTGTTGTGGGCCCCAATGGGCGGTGACTACCATCATCGTGCTCGTGTGTTGTTGTTAGGTGAAGTGGTTTGGAATTACCTGCCGGAGAAGGTGAGAGTCCTGTAGTTGAAGACAATGGCATGTGGGTTGTTGGGTTGCCCGAGTAGCAGCGGGCTCGTGGAATCTGCTGTGAATCTGCCGGGACCACCCGGTAAGCCTAAATACTCAGTGTGACCGATAGTGTATGAGTACCGTGAGGGAATGGTGAAAAGTACCCCGGGAGGGGAGTGAAATAGTTCCTGAAACCATGTGCTTACAATCCGTCAGAGCACCGT
>NZ_JAKRNC010000038.1:0-702 GCF_022347345.1 Corynebacterium sp. ACRPJ | reverse complement strand
TGTTCCTGCTCCGTCGATTGCTGCTGGTTCTGAGACGGATGAGGTTCCGGCTGATGGTTCGGAGAAGACCTTGGATGACAAGGTTGAGAATCCGACTGATGGCATGACTGGTGAGGTCCTGGATAAGGACGGTAATCCGATTAAGGATGCGACGGTTACGGTTGATCCGGATACCGGTGAGATTAAGGTGACGGTGCCGGAGGGTACTGCACCGCAGGATGGCAAGGTTGTTGTCAAGGATAAGAATGGCGACAAGGTCGGTGAGGTTGATGTGAAGATCACCGAGCCGAAGAGTGATGTTCCTGCTCCGTCGATTGCTGCTGGTTCTGAGACGGATGAGGTTCCGGCTGATGGTTCGGAGAAGACCTTGGATGACAAGGTTGAGAATCCGACTGATGGCATGACGGGTGAGGTCCTGGATAAGGACGGTAATCCGATTAAGGATGCGACGGTTACGGTTGATCCGGATACCGGTGAGATTAAGGTGACGGTGCCGGAGGGTACTGCACCGCAGGATGGCAAGGTTGTTGTCAAGGATAAGAATGGCGACAAGGTCGGTGAGGTTGATGTGAAGATCACCGAGCCGAAGAGTGATGTTCCTGCTCCGTCGATTGCTGCTGGTTCTGAGACGGATGAGGTTCCGGCTGATGGTTCGGAGAAGACCTTGGATGACAAGGTTGAGAATCCGACTGATGGCATGAC
>NZ_JAKRNC010000037.1:0-801 GCF_022347345.1 Corynebacterium sp. ACRPJ | reverse complement strand
GGGTTAAGTAGCAGAATGTGTGTCCGCTCGGCGTGTCGCGGGCGGGTACACGGTTAGTTACTTCATGGGGCCTTTTCTGATTCCTATCGAGTGTTCGTACTCGGTTGGGATAGCGTTGTCGTAGAAGGCTGGTCGTCCTGTTTCCTGGTCGGCTTTGTTGTGGTCTTCTTCGGCAAGATCGTTGACTTTGGCGAGTTGATCTTGGCCAAAATTGCACTGCCTGGCGATTTTTAGCGGATCGTCAGGCAGTTGCTTTTTGGTGTGGAGGTACCACTCGAGCATTTTTCGTTGGCGTTCCCCAGACCTGCCTCGGTGCGCATCGGCGATGCGTTTGAGCTGGGCGTTGATGCCGCCTTCAAGACTGTTTGTCGTTGAAGCCCAGCGTTGAGGATCAAGCGCATGCGGTGGTGGCTGCAGGTAGGTAAACAGCCAATTGTTGCGCGATAGGTGCAGCAGTGAGTTGTAGGCTTTGCGTACCCGCAGGTGAGTCCATTCCCACTGGTTATTGAGTGTTCGGCGCTCTTTTGGCACGGGTGTTTTCTCGTTGAGGAATGTTTTGAATACCTGACCGAAGTCGTGCAGGCGCAGCGTCCACTCCCGTGCCTGGTCGAGCGTGGTGACACGGGTTAGTTTCAACGCCAGTGTGTAGATGGCTTTGCCGGCGTCGGTACGCGGCCGCGAGGTGGTGTAGCGGCGGATGACGCGTTGCGCATGAACGAGGCAACGCTGAATCATTGCGTTTGGCCAGCAGGCTTTAATCGCGGTGAGTGCGCCTTGTCCGCCGTCGAGGACGACGCAGAG
>NZ_JAKRNC010000036.1:0-820 GCF_022347345.1 Corynebacterium sp. ACRPJ | reverse complement strand
GGCACTGTTGCAAATAGTCGGTGGTGATAAACTTATCATCCCCTTTTGCTGATGGAGCTGCACATGAACCCATTCAAAGGCCGGCATTTTCAGCGTGACATCATTCTGTGGGCCGTACGCTGGTACTGCAAATACGGCATCAGTTACCGTGAGCTGCAGGAGATGCTGGCTGAACGCGGAGTGAATGTCGATCACTCCACGATTTACCGCTGGGTTCAGCGTTATGCGCCTGAAATGGAAAAACGGCTGCGCTGGTACTGGCGTAACCCTTCCGATCTTTGCCCGTGGCACATGGATGAAACCTACGTGAAGGTCAATGGCCGCTGGGCGTATCTGTACCGGGCCGTCGACAGCCGGGGCCGCACTGTCGATTTTTATCTCTCCTCCCGTCGTAACAGCAAAGCTGCATACCGGTTTCTGGGTAAAATCCTCAACAACGTGAAGAAGTGGCAGATCCCGCGATTCATCAACACGGATAAAGCGCCCGCCTATGGTCGCGCGCTTGCTCTGCTCAAACGCGAAGGCCGGTGCCCGTCTGACGTTGAACACCGACAGATTAAGTACCGGAACAACGTGATTGAATGCGATCATGGCAAACTGAAACGGATAATCAACGCCACGCTGGGATTTAAATCCATGAAGACGGCTTACGCCACCATCAAAGGTATTGAGGTGATGCGTGCACTACGCAAAGGCCAGGCCTCAGCATTTTATTATGGTGATCCCCTGGGCGAAATGCGCCTGGTAAGCAGAGTTTTTGAAATGTAAGGCCTTTGAATAAGACAAAAGGCTGCCTCATCGCTAACTTTGCAACAGTGCC
>NZ_JAKRNC010000035.1:0-996 GCF_022347345.1 Corynebacterium sp. ACRPJ | reverse complement strand
CCGTCCGGATACTGCCAGATATCGGCGTCCAGGGAGATGTCCTGAAGCGCGGTGTCCGGAATTTCAGGTTTGTGTCTCTACAAAGACTAACTATCAGAAAAACTCATCGAGCATCAAATGAAACTGCAATTTATTCATATCAGGATTATCAATACCATATTTTTGAAAAAGCCGTTTCTGTAATGAAGGAGAAAACTCACCGAGGCAGTTCCATAGGATGGCAAGATCCTGGTATCGGTCTGCGATTCCGACTCGTCCAACATCAATACAACCTATTAATTTCCCCTCGTCAAAAATAAGGTTATCAAGTGAGAAATCACCATGAGTGACGACTGAATCCGGTGAGAATGGCAAAAGCTTATGCATTTCTTTCCAGACTTGTTCAACAGGCCAGCCATTACGCTCGTCATCAAAATCACTAGCATCAACCAAACCGTTATTCATTCGTGATTGCGCCTGAGCGAGACGAAATACGCGATCGCTGTTAAAAGGACAATTACAAACAGGAATCGAATGCAACCGGCGCAGGAACACTGCCAGCGCATCAACAATATTTTCACCTGAATCAGGATATTCTTCTAATACCTGGAATGCTGTTTTCCCGGGGATCGCAGTGGTGAGTAACCATGCATCATCAGGAGTACGGATAAAATGCTTGATGGTCGGAAGAGGCATAAATGCCGTCAGCCAGTTTAGTCTGACCATCTCATCTGTAACATCATTGGCAACGCTACCTTTGCCATGTTTCAGAAACAACTCTGGCGCATTGGGCTTCCCATACAATCGATAGATTGTCGCACCTGATTGCCCGACATTATCGCGAGCCCATCTATACCCATATAAATCAGCATCCAGGTTGGAATTTAATCGCGGCCTCGAGCAAGACGTTTCCCGTTGAATATGGCTCATAACACCCCTTGTATTACTGTTTATGTAAGCAGA
Source organism: Corynebacterium sp. ACRPJ (assembly GCF_022347345.1). NCBI lineage: Bacteria > Bacillati > Actinomycetota > Actinomycetes > Mycobacteriales > Corynebacteriaceae > Corynebacterium > Corynebacterium sp. ACRPJ. The sequence continues at coordinate 54 of NZ_JAKRNC010000035.1, read as the reverse complement.
CAGTTTTATTGTTCATGATGATATATTTTTATCTTGTGCAATATAACATGGGTT
>NZ_JAKRNC010000034.1:0-1663 GCF_022347345.1 Corynebacterium sp. ACRPJ | reverse complement strand
TGCGGCTTCACGCCGGTACTCCGGCGTGTATTTCTTGCGCTGTTGACTCACAATGAACATCCTCTCCTACGGACACAAGATCCGCACAAATAGGGTGTCCACTACTCGAGGGTAACCTCACAGCTCTAACGTCGAATACTTTGGCGGTTTAAGGGATTTTTCCGTGTTATCTGCTGTTAACATGGTTTTATGCTCACTGAATCTGTTCGTTCGCTGTTAAAAGAAACTACCGCCTACGCGCAGCGTTGCACTGATAGCGAAGACCATACAGTGGCTGCCGGATTATTGACTCGTTCGGGGCAGTCGATTTTTGGATTGAATTCCTATCATTTTCTCGGTGGGCCGTGTGGCGAGATTTCCGCTTTGGCTAACCATGCCGCAGTGTGTCCGGATGATCCGGTTGAGGCTGTTGTGGCTGTTTTCGGGCCGAATGGTCAAGTGATTTCTCCGTGTGGGAAATGTCGACAGGTTTTATATGACGTTGATCCTTCGATTCAATGCGTAGTTCGTGGAAGCAACGGGCTCGAGGCGGTTACTGTTGCGGAGTTGCTTCCCTTTGCTTTTGACCCGCGTGAAATTGATGCAAGGCAGAAGATTTTTATGTGGGAGGGCTACGAAAAGGCGATACGCAGTGGGGCGAAGCAACAGACTATTAGGATCGATGATCCGTTTCAGACTGGGCCAGCGCTATTGGTCTTTGAAAAAGAAAACGGGGAGATAGTTAGCTTATCTGCCCAGGTTAAGTCAGTAGTGCCAATGCGGCGAATGGATTTGACTGAGGCGCATGCGCGCAATGACGGATTCAGCTCGCTTGTAGAGCTTCACGAAGCTTTAGACAAGCATTACCCTGGTCTTCGAGACGATGACCTCGCCGATGTGGTGACTTTTGAACTTGAAGCGGATGATCACTCGTCGTCGAATTCGCCTGCGAGGGCTAGTGAATGTAAGTAACAGCCACGATTTTTAGGATGGCGTTGACGCTTGCGGAGATTGTTGCGATATAGGAGCTCGCATGACCGAGAGCAGGGTGGGTAAGCGTCCTGGAATACACAATTTTTTAGTTCAGGTATTGCTCAGGGGGCCGTGCTTCCTCGAATGATTTTTACTGCCTGATATTCTCGCAGTTCGGAAATCGGCCCCCACGTGCGTTTGAAAATGAAGTGCCCTGGATTTTGTTCCTAGGCTTTTGGCTTGATTTCCACTATTTCTTGACTGGGGTGGTGTTCCCAAAATTCGGCTTCTACTTGAGTCGGGGTGTGGTAGCCCAAGCTCTGGTGGAGCCGTGATTCGGTCCACCAGTTGACCCACTCAAACGTCGCGATTTCTACGTCGACCACGTCGGCCCACGAGCGCCTATGGATCAGTTCGTTCTTGTAGGAGCCGTTGACATTCTCCGCCAAAGCATTGTCATAGGAATCACCAACAGTGCCGGTAGACGCAGTAATACCGTGCTCAGCCAAGCGCTCGTTGTAGACGATGCTCACATATTGCAAGCCGTAGTCTAAATGATAAATCAAGCCCGTTGTTTCCTTGGCACACACGATGAGAGTGTCTGATGGTTTGTGTGTGGGAACCGATCCCGCATAAGGAGATAAGCCAGAATGACTACTGTGGCGAGACGAGATCCGGCCGATAAGGCCAAGATTGATGCGATTGAAAAGAA
>NZ_JAKRNC010000033.1:0-1754 GCF_022347345.1 Corynebacterium sp. ACRPJ | reverse complement strand
TTTTTCTTTGTAGTAATTTTTTGGACGCCAGCACAGGCTTTTGTGGTTTGTGGTGGTTTGTTTGTTTGTTGGGTTTCGGGCTTTTCACGGCCTGTTTCGGATGTTGTTCTGAAATTTTTTTGTGGAGAGTTTGATCCTGGCTCAGGACGAACGCTGGCGGCGTGCTTAACACATGCAAGTCGAACGGAAAGGCCCTGCTTGCAGGGTACTCGAGTGGCGAACGGGTGAGTAACACGTGGGTGATCTGCCCTGCACTTCGGGATAAGCCTGGGAAACTGGGTCTAATACCGGATAGGAGCCATTTTTAGTGTGATGGTTGGAAAGTTTTTTCGGTGTAGGATGAGCTCGCGGCCTATCAGCTTGTTGGTGGGGTAATGGCCTACCAAGGCGGCGACGGGTAGCCGGCCTGAGAGGGTGGACGGCCACATTGGGACTGAGATACGGCCCAGACTCCTACGGGAGGCAGCAGTGGGGAATATTGCACAATGGGCGCAAGCCTGATGCAGCGACGCCGCGTGGGGGATGACGGCCTTCGGGTTGTAAACTCCTTTCGCTAGGGACGAAGCTTTTTGTGACGGTACCTAGATAAGAAGCACCGGCTAACTACGTGCCAGCAGCCGCGGTAATACGTAGGGTGCGAGCGTTGTCCGGAATTACTGGGCGTAAAGGGCTCGTAGGTGGTTTGTCGCGTCGTCTGTGAAATTCCGGGGCTTAACTCCGGGCGTGCAGGCGATACGGGCATAACTTGAGTACTGTAGGGGTAACTGGAATTCCTGGTGTAGCGGTGAAATGCGCAGATATCAGGAGGAACACCGATGGCGAAGGCAGGTTACTGGGCAGTTACTGACGCTGAGGAGCGAAAGCATGGGTAGCGAACAGGATTAGATACCCTGGTAGTCCATGCCGTAAACGGTGGGCGCTAGGTGTGAGGGTCTTTTCACGACTTTCGTGCCGTAGCTAACGCATTAAGCGCCCCGCCTGGGGAGTACGGCCGCAAGGCTAAAACTCAAAGGAATTGACGGGGGCCCGCACAAGCGGCGGAGCATGTGGATTAATTCGATGCAACGCGAAGAACCTTACCTGGGCTTGACATACACCGGATTGGGCTAGAGATAGTCTTTCCCTTTGTGGCTGGTGTACAGGTGGTGCATGGTTGTCGTCAGCTCGTGTCGTGAGATGTTGGGTTAAGTCCCGCAACGAGCGCAACCCTTGTCTTATGTTGCCAGCATTTGGTTGGGGACTCATGAGAGACTGCCGGGGTCAACTCGGAGGAAGGTGGGGATGACGTCAAATCATCATGCCCCTTATGTCCAGGGCTTCACACATGCTACAATGGTCGGTACAACGCGCAGCGACACTGTGAGGTGGAGCGAATCGCTGAAAGCCGGCCTTAGTTCGGATTGGGGTCTGCAACTCGACCCCATGAAGTCGGAGTCGCTAGTAATCGCAGATCAGCAATGCTGCGGTGAATACGTTCCCGGGCCTTGTACACACCGCCCGTCACGTCATGAAAGTTGGTAACACCCGAAGCCGGTGGCCCAAACTTGTTAGGGAGCCGTCGAAGGTGGGATCGGCGATTGGGACGAAGTCGTAACAAGGTACCCGTACCGGAAGGTGCGGGTGGATCACCTCCTTTCTAAGGAGCTTTTATTATTCGGGTGCAGTTGCACCCTGTGGTTGGTTGAGTATGCGAGTGTCATGCTGCCAACTTTTATTATTGAAAAATTGTCCGGGTGAAACACACACCTGATGAG
>NZ_JAKRNC010000031.1:0-2513 GCF_022347345.1 Corynebacterium sp. ACRPJ | reverse complement strand
TCAATAGCTGCAGGGAAACGCCCGGTCCCATTCCGAACCCGGAAGCTAAGCCTGCACACGCTGATGGTACTGCAACCGGGAGGTTGTGGGAGAGTAAGTCACCGCCGACACCAAACAACAAAAACACAACAAAATACAGAAACAATAAGAAGGAGACGGCAAACCACCGTCTCCTTCTTTTTATGTTTTGCTATTCTCCTCACCATGGACCAAAAGCAAATTTCTTATGTGGCGGACCAGGTCGAGCAAGGAATTCTTGGCCTCGAAGGCGTCGATAAGCTGCTGGCTTACTTGGACAGCCTGCATCCGGATGATTTGGCCGGCGTGGATTTCCTGGTTGACCGCATGTTTGAGGAGGAGCGTAACCAAATATGGGAGCTTACGGAAACGCTGAAGGAGTTTCTCGCGGATCTAAAGGAATGCCAGAAGTAGTGCAGACGCTTGACGAAGCAACCAACACCCTTGTAAACCCCTCCGGTTTGAATCTGACTGACCCCGACGATTCACGGGCGTACGCCGACCAGGTGTGGCAGGCGGGTGTGCTTTTGAATGTGGCAATTGATGAGCCTCAACACCTGACCATCCAAGGCGTCAAGTCAATAGAGCCTTACGATATCTTCCCGGTTGCACAACGGGCGCTAGAAGAGGTTCTGCTACAGTTGCCGCTGGTTAATGATCCAGTTAGGTCCGTGATCTGGTGCGCGGGGCGCTTGGCCCAGGAACTACCTCAGGCCGCCCAATTGGCCCAGGTTGACGGTCTGCGCTTGGCCGAGTGGCTTTTGGGCGTTCTCGAGTCGCCGTATGCGGAGCAGGTTTATATCGACCCCGTACAGTACGCGCAGGCTTTAGGGTCTGAAGGCTTCAAAGAGCTGCGCGAGCGTGCGCAGGGTGAGTATGTCGGTCGTCGGTTAGCGGTGCTTTCCGGTTCTGTCGAGGAGGTATTTCGTACCCACACGGACGGATATGAGCAGCTCATTAGCGGGCTTTCGGAGATCGGCCGGTTCGACCTTGCTTACACGTACTCGGAAGAAGCGATGCGAATCCTTCCCGCTGAGGAAACGTTCAACATTGCTGGTGGTTGGGCCGCGATTACCGACGTCCATTTTCCTCACCGCAGCCCTTACGTCAATGACCGAGTTTTCGACGCGTTTCCAACGCTTTCGACAGCGAAAGGTCTTTTTGCGGCGGTGGGGGATAGCGCAGTGGAGCACATCGAGGCTCGGCTGCGCGATAAGCCCTGGGATCTTGCAATGTTTCAGTATCAGTGCCTACGCGATCCGCAACGAGCATGGGCGACAGCCTCGGACGCCGGGCTCCAACGCAATGTGGCAGAACTACTTCTTCCGCACCTGCCGGTCGAAACCATTCCCGTTCTTATGCAGCGTATCGAGGAGAAGCTGGAAACAGAAGATGCCTTTGGTCGCGACCAAGCGTATGGGTTGCTCGGGAAAGTTCAGAAGGTAGCTGACCCGGCTTCATTTGAGGACTTCTTAGGTCGCCTACAGCGAAAGTTTGCTGACTGCCCTGAAATTCGCAACCAGCTTGCCGACGCCGCCCAACCCTAAACCTTTGCTTTTACCCCCGCTAATGTGTGGGGTGGGACTCTCGGGATCCCTGCGGATTTAGGGTATCCTATTCGAACATAAACACCCCCACAGGGGCCACATGTCCACCAGTCGGGATACTATAAAGGCACTCGTTAGAAAATACATACTAACCCTGTTCTTCTCTGCTGGAGTGTCCTGCTTATGACTGCCACACTTGCCCCGCCCGAACCAGATACCAGCCTCGACTACCCAGACACCCTCCTCATCGGCGACCACCCCGACGCGGACTATGACATCGATGGAGACCAAGACAGCCCGGAAGCGTTCTACACCACCAACGCACCCGGCAACCACATCGGCAAAGCCGGCACCTACACACGCAAAACCACCTGGTTCCTCTACCGCGCCATCCTCCCCCAACTAGACGACGACGTCGACCAGAGCCTCACCAGCCTCGCCAAAGACCTCGGCATCTCCTACCACAAGCTCCTAGGCTTCCTGCGCGCCCACTTCCGCATGCGCCAACTACCCCTCGTCACCGAAGTCCAAGGACAGCACTGGATACTCGACCTGACCAAACTGCGCATCATCGACCGCGAACTCACCCGCCTAGACAAAAACCCAGACCACCTCGAAGCCATCGACGCCGCACTCGCAGACTTCCTCACCCCCACCACACCCAACCAAACCGTCCCCACCGACGCGGACCTACGCCGCTTCATCCGCACCTTCATCGACACCCACCTGCGCCCCGAAGACAAAGAACAACAACCCGAACCACGACTGCGCATCAACTACAACCCCGATAACACCACCACACTAACGCTAACCTGCGATAGCGCCACTGAGGTTACCCTCGAGTAGTGGACACCCTATTTGTGCGGATCTTGTGTCCGTAGGAGAGGATGTTCATTGTGAGTCAACAGCGCAAGAAATACACGCCGGAGTACCGGCGTGAAGCCGCAA
>NZ_JAKRNC010000030.1:0-5280 GCF_022347345.1 Corynebacterium sp. ACRPJ | reverse complement strand
ATGGAAGGAGCCCGAGTATCCGGCTGGAAACAAGCCATCAACCAAATGGCCGTGGCCTACCCCGACCGCTTCGACAAATACCTATAAACCCAGCCCCACACACAAACAACTTGACACGCTCTTTGCCTTTGCCAGAAACACCGGCCAAGCGCATTAAACGGGCAGTTTGTTCACGACCGATATCAATTCCGTCACGGCGGAGAGCATGCCACATTTTCCGTACACCGTAGACACCGTAATTATCCCGATGAACAGTTCTAATGCGTTCGACCAGCACAGCATCACGAAGGCGACGAGCACTTAACCCACGGGCCTTGGACTGGCGATAGCCACGCGAGGTGATGAACCCACCAGCCCGGTTATTCTTCAACGTCTTACAGATGAACTCGACAGAGAAACGAACCCGGTATTCATCGATGAACCGGATCATTTCCGACGTTTTGGGTCGAGTTCCGACGCGAAAAAAGCTGAAGCGGCCTTCAGCAGCTCATTAGTGTCGCGTAGCTCTTGATTTTCACGACGCAGCCTCGCGTTTTCCGCGGCCAAATCTTCAGGCACAGGTTCTGGGATGTTTCCCGCACGACGGGCCTGTTGAGTCCATTGACGGGCCGTATGCCATGAAACCCCCAGCTTTGGAGCTACTGCCTGGCACGCGGCTTGCATCGACATATTTTCTGCCAAGATGCGATCTTCCACGAGACGGACCACACGGTCCTTTGCATCCTGGTCAAATTTTCTTGGCATATTCCAGATTTTCCCATCTACTTAAACGGAACAAAACCTGGGACACTTCAGTCCGCCCAAACGAATGGTCAGCCACAGGCCGGTGCCCAGCAGGAGGGGAATGAGGACGAATGGTCCCCACACCACGGTGCTGATGGCGGAGAGGATGGAATTAAGCGAGTCCATTCTGTAAATCTAGCGAACTATAGAAATGGAGTAAATTTGCCCATACCCCCAGCCGGGGGAATATTCGTCCTGCGCAACCACGGGAGAGCAGGCAAGCTGGAATGGCATCCCATCCCAACCCTTCAAGGAGCACGCCATGGCCCACGAGCGCGCCGGCACGCTGGCACAGCCCACGGATCTTATTGATATCGCAGAATTGGTCACCGCCTACTACACCCGCACCCCAGATGCGGAGAACCCGGATCAGCAGGTGTCCTTCGGTACCTCAGGCCACCGCGGCTCAGCGCTCGATTGCGCCTTTAATGAGGCTCATATCCTAGCGATTACCCAAGCCATTGTGGATTACCGCGCGGAACAAGGCGTTGCTGGGGCGATTTTCATCGGCCGCGATACCCACGCGCTGTCCGAGCCTGCCATGGTCTCCGCCCTTGAGGTGCTGCTGGCCAATGGGGTGGAGGTTCGCGTCGATGATCGCGGCCGCTACACGCCGACCCCAGCGGTCTCCCATGCCATCCTGACCCACCCTGGCACCGATGGCATCGTGATTACCCCGTCCCATAATCCTCCCCGCGATGGCGGCTTCAAGTACAACCCGCCTACCGGTGGACCGGCCGATGCTCAGGCCACCGATTGGATTGCTGGCCGCGCGAACGAGTACCTGCGCGCCGGGCTGGAAGGCGTGAAGCGGACGTCTGTCGCGGGCGTGCTGGACGAGCGCTGCGTGAAGCACGACTACGTACACAACTACGTGGCCGACTTGAAGAATGTGGTGGATATGCAGGCCATTAAAGACTCCGGCCTGCGCATTGGCGCTGATCCCATGGGTGGCGCCTCCGTGGATTATTGGAAGGCCATCGCTGACCACTACGAGCTCAACATGACCGTGGTGAATCCGGAGGTGGATGCCACTTTCCGCTTTATGGCCTTGGATACGGACGGAAAGATCCGCATGGATTGTTCCTCGCCTGATGCTATGGCCTCGCTTATCGACGCCCGCTCAAAGTTCGACCTTGCCACCGGCAACGACGCCGACGCGGACCGCCATGGCATTGTCACTCCCGATGCCGGCCTAATGAACCCCAATCACTACCTTGCCGTGGCTATCGAGTACCTCTTTAGTCACCGCCCGCAGTGGGGGAGCGCTGGTGTGGGAAAGACCCTGGTGTCTTCCTCCATGATCGATCGCGTGGTGAAAAACCTGGACCGCGAATTGGTGGAGGTGCCCGTCGGCTTTAAGTGGTTTGTACCGGGGTTGCTCGAAGGCACCATTGGTTTCGGTGGCGAGGAGTCTGCCGGGGCGTCTTTCCTGCGCTTCGATGGCTCCGTGTGGTCCACCGACAAGGACGGCATCATTATGGACTTGCTCGCCGCGGAGATCACCGCCGTCACCGGCAAGACTCCGTCCCAGCGCTACGCAGAACTCGCGGAGAAATTTGGCGCCCCAGCCTATGCCCGCACCGACGCCCCCGCGAACCGCGAGCAGAAGGCCATCCTCAAGAAGTTGTCTCCGGACAAGGTCACCGCTACAGAGCTGGCGGGCGAGGACATTATGGCCAAGCTGACGGAGGCACCCGGCAACGGTGCCGCGATTGGCGGCCTGAAAGTAGCGACGGAAAATGCCTGGTTCGCCGCCCGTCCCTCCGGCACTGAAGATAAGTACAAAATCTATGCCGAATCTTTCTTGGGTGAGGAACATCTCAAGCAGGTGCAAGCAGAAGCACAGGCAGTTGTTTACCATGTATTAGGGGTTTAACGCTACACTCATCCTCGTGAGTAGCAAGACTAATGGGAAGCTGGTGCTCGACGTCATCAGCTTCATCGCCCGCTTTTTTATGGCTTGGGTGTGGATTGACGCCGGCGTGCATAAGCTTGGCAAAACCCTAGACATGACCCAGGCCATTAAGGGCTATGACATTTTTACGCCTGATTGGGCTCTTTACCTCGCAACGGTCATTGGCCCACTGGAGGTTATTGGTGGCGTGCTCTTGCTGCTCGGGCTGTTTTTGCGAAAGTCCTCCATCGTGGCCACCGTCGTGTTGCTGCTCTTTATGGTGGGCATCGCACAAGCTTGGGCCCGTGGACTGGATATTGACTGCGGCTGCTTTGGCTTTGACGCCCAAAATCCTGACCGAGGAATGGACTATGCGAAGACGCTATTGCGCGATGCCGCATATTTATTCTTCACTGTATGGACTATCAAACGCCCTTTCACCAAGTTTGCCCTTCACCCCTAGTAGGTGGGCAAGGTAGGCTAAATTAGTCCGGAAATTTTCGAAGGCAAGGTTCAAATGAGCAAAGTAACTGACCCGAACGCCAAGGGCGGCAACGGATTTATTTGGGGAGTCGGCGTACTCCTCGTCGTCATTGCCGTTGTCATTGGCTACATCGTGTGGAACGGTAAGCAGTCTTCCCCTGGTACTCTTGGTGATGTTGATGTCCAAGACGTAAATATGTCCATGGAATACAACGACGGTGCCATCACCCTCAAGTCTGACAGTGCCAAGAAGGGTACCCCTGAGGTGGATCTCTACGAGGACTACTCCTGCCCGCACTGTGCAGAATTGGCTGCAGCTACCGACGGTGACATGAAGCAGGCCATCGAAGATGGCAAGCTGATCGTTCACGTGCGCACCCTCAACTTCCAGGATGGCAAAGAAATTGAAACCCAGGAGGGCTATTCCACTAAGGCGGTAGCCGCTATGTCTGAGCTGTCTAAGTCTGGGGACGTTAAGACCTACTGGAATCTGCGTGACTACATGCTGCAGAATCAGCAGAAGGTGGCTACTTCTTGGGAGATTGAGGACATTGCGGACGCAGCCAAGGAACTTGGTGCGGAAGATGATGTTGTTGAGTCCATAAAGAACGTGGACATTAAGCAGGGCAATAAGGTGGCAAAGACCAACTACGACAAGCTGGATAAGGAAACGGGCTCTGTGTCCTCGCCGCGTATTGTCAAGGATGGCAAGGATGTACCATCCAAGGCGGATGAGAAGGCCGGCAAGAACCTGGGTGACTGGGTAGAGATCGTCACCAAGTAGCAGGCGATTTGGAGAGTTAAATACTCTCCATGTATATTAAAGCGAGTTGCAGCCCACAGGGTTGCAACTCGTTTGAGGGGCTATGGCGCAGCTGGTAGCGCACCACACTGGCAGTGTGGGGGTCACGGGTTCGAATCCCGTTAGCTCCACAAGATAAAGGAGAGGAACATTAGTTCCTCTCCTTTTTCTTATTGCGGTGGGCTAGAGCTTCGCCAGGTCTTCATCGAGCATGCGCTGATCGATGGCGATGCCCACGGCCGTGCCGCTGCCCATTGCTTGCGAGACTTGGTCCGGTGAGCTGACCACATTGCCGGCCGCCCAGAGGCGCGATACCGAGGTCTGGCCATGCTCTACGCTGACCCACCCGTTGGTTAATTCGCAGCCGGCATCCCGCAGCAGTGCGTCATTGGGCAGAAAATCGGGCCCTGTAAAGCACGCTTCATAGGTGTCTTCTCCAGTGGAGCTTTGCACTACTACGCCGGTCGACGATGCCTTCTCTGGCCGGATTTGTGTCACTTGCGCATCGTTTACCTCTACACCCAATCCGGCGAGTTGGGTGCGATCAAGATCGGTGAGCTCAAGGCCGTTGGGGTAAAAGGTCAGTGTGTCCGTCCACGTGGACAGCAGCTTGCTGATCCGGATGGTAAAAGGCGGATTCGCGCCGCCGATGAGTGCAACCTTCTTCCCGGTAACTTCGTAGCCATGGCAGTATGGGCAGTGAAAGACCCTGGTGCCCCACAAATCGCTGAGGCCGGGGACTGCAGGGAGCTTGTCCGTGAGCCCCGTCGCGATGAGAACGTGGCGGGATTCGAGAACCTCGTCGCTGCCAAGTTTTATCTGCCAAGGCTCGCACTCGGAAGTGCGGGTGAGTTTTTCCACCGAGCCCTGGGTAATGGTTCCGCCGAATTTCTTGACCTCCGCGTGACCGCGCTGAAGCAGTTCGGCGGGAGCCGCGCCATCGAGGCCAAGGATGCCGTGGGCATGTTCGCTGAAGCGATTGCGGGGAGCCCCAGAATCGATTAACTGAATTTTTCGGTTAGCGCGGGCCAAGGTGATGGCCGCAGCGGTGCCGGCAAAGCCACCGCCGATGATGATGACGTCCGAGTACATTGCTCCTCCTTTATAGGAAGTGGGTAGCATGGTTTGCAGCCGAGTATATGCAGTCAACATCGAAGGGGCTCGCGCGCAGAATGACTGATGAATCCACAGGGTTCTTGAGGTTACCCTCGAGTAGTGGACACCCTATTTGTGCGGATCTTGTGTCCGTAGGAGAGGATGTTCATTGTGAGTCAACAGCGCAAGAAATACACGCCGGAGTACCGGCGTGAAGCCG